>JAFSOM010000146.1 GCA_017447005.1 Oscillibacter sp. | reverse complement strand
CATCTCCTTTCAGAGATTCAAAACCCGTTATGTATCCCCCTAGCGGGGGATTTCTCAATCCGTCTCTTCCGTAAAAGCCGCGTCAACGCGGTAAGTTTTCCCGCAGGCCGCGCAGACGTATTCCGCCGACGTTCCGTTTTGCGTCTCGTCCAAGCGGACGCGCTCATAACTGTGGCCTTTGGGCGGGATAACCTCCGTTTGCGTGTCCTTGTACTCCACGCCGTTTTCGTCCGTCGCGCTGAGTTCGTAGACCGCAAGCCCCGCTTCCGTACAGTCCGCCTCTTTCGCTACCGTCTCCGTAAACGACGCGTCCAGCCTGACCGTCTCCGCCGGGTCTTCGGGGTCGGGCGCGAACGCCGACACTTCCGTGCGTTCCTCGTTCCATATCCACTCGATTTCGTCCGGGTTCAGCGGTTCGACGACGCTGTCCGCGTCCGGCGCTTCGGCGGCGCTCTCCCGAACGGGTTCCGGCTCTTTCTCATTGTTCCAGACGCGGGGGAGAAATGTCTTTCCGTTGACTTTGACCGTGATAAAGGGCAGGGCGTCCATATCCCACTCTTGCGCGGCGTCGTTGGAGGCTTCCCCGGTTTCCCCGGCTTCCTCTCCCGTTTCAATGGACGTTTCCCCGATTTCGCCGGACTGCTCCCCGGTTACGTCGGGCGCTTGCCCGGTTTCAGCGGACGTTTCTCCCGTCGCGCCGGACTGCGTTTCGGTTTCCTCTGACTGCGCGGCAAGGGATTTTATCGGAATGGAAAAAGTCGTCCGCGCTTCGGAATGGTCTGTCACGGAGATTGTCTTTCCGTTCTCGTCCATGACGTAGACCGTATAAAAATCGCCGTCCCCCAGACCGCCTATCGCCAAGGAAAACTGAAACAGCCCTTCCTCCGTCACAATCGGGTCTTCCACCTGAATCCGGTACGGGTCTTCCTCCGCGGTCAGAAACGTGGACGAGTAAATCTTCTCCTCCGTCTCCAGATTGACGATGGAAAGCGCGTATTTCGTCTTCTTCTCCAGTCCCTCAAAGAGAAGATACGCCACGCCGACAAAATCCTTGTCGTAGCTTTCCCGTTCCGAATAGAGCGTAGCCCGCAGAGGCGTTTCGTCGGGATTGCGGAACGAAGTCTGGAACGCCAGCGCGGTCGCCATACTCGAACACGGCCTGACGCGAATCGTCAGGGAGGAGACGTACACAACCGCGCAGAATACAACCGCCGTAAATATCAGCAGGGCGTGTCCGGCCATGGACGCGCCACGCGCCGCTTTGCGGATGTCCTTCTTTTTTCCGCGCCGTCTTTCCGGTTTTCCGACGTTCCGCCGCCTGCGAAGCTCCGCGACGCGTACCGTCTCGCGGACAGAGCGCGACGAAGCCTCCTGAATAGCCCCGCGCCGCATATTCTTAGGGGAAATTCTGTTCGGCTCACGATATTTTTTGTAAAGCCCGTCCGGGTTGGAAATCCGGACGCTGTTCAGTTCACGGTTTCGCATTCCGGCGTTCCTCTCCCGCAAGCGCGTTTAACCCTCTTCTTCCGGCGTCCCGCCCACAATCTCAATCTCGTTCCGGTCAAAGAGCAATTTGAGCTGCCGGTACATGGCGCGCTCCACAATGTACTTGTATCCTTCCTCGCAACGGGCGGCGAAAGTCAGCGCCAGTCCGGCCTCCGTCATTCCGGAAACGCCAATATAGAACGGCCCCTCCTTCACTTCCGGGATAGCCGCGCCCATAGCGGGAAGTCCCTCCTTAAAAATTCCTTCCACTTTCTCCAAGTCCTCCCCATACCCAATCTGCACGTCGCAGTTAGCGACGGAGAGCTTGTCGGTCATGTTGATGAACGAGCCGATTTCCGAATTGCGCACAACCAGCACGTTTCCGCCAATATCCTCGATTTGCGTCGTGCGGATACCCACTTCCTTGACTGTGCCGCGAAATTCGTCAACAACAATGATGTCTCCCACGTCATAGAGACGCTCAAAGACGATGAACATACCCGCTAAAATGTCCGCGACGAGTTCTTCCGCGCCCAGACCGATAATCAGGCCCAGAATGCCCAGCCCCGCCACGATTTCCATCGTGTCCACGCCCAGCGTATTGAGAACCATCAGCGCCGCCGCAATCGCGCAGGCGTATTGAATCAGGCTCCCCAAAAGCCCCATCAAAGCCCGTCCCATCTTCCGGGAGGAAACTTTACTGAGCGCGAATCTGGACAGCAAAAACTTGGAAATCCGGCTGACGCCGTAGAAGAACACAACGCAACTGACGATTCTGACCAGCGGGTCGGGGTCTCCCGCGCCGGAGAACAGGTTCAGACTGCGGTAAAATTCGCTTGTCCCGTCAAAAAAGTATTGCCCGCCAATCAGGAGGGCATAGTACACAGCGAGAACCAGCGCCCCTAACAAGCCGCGAATCCGTTCCGCCGCCGTAGGAGGGGCATTCGGCGTGTCGTCGCGGTTGAAAAGCTCGCTCCCCGCCCCCGCTAAATCGTTATAATAGGAATTACTCATTGAAAACTCCTTTTTGGCCTTCCATTACCTGCGCCAAAATACGGCTTAAAAATCTTATTGACAGAAATTCCCTTCCGGCGCTGTCCAACGCCAGCGCCGGAAGGGAGAGAAATCACGCTATCAACTGGCCGCCAGTGACTTTGATGCCGTTTTCCGTGAGAATCTTGTAGGCCGCTTCCAGACTGCGCGTCCGAACCGGCACCCAGTTCTGCACGTCGCAGACGGTCAGGAAGTGCAAGGTATAGTGGGCGTCGAAGTAATCCGTATAAACTTTGTGCATTCCCACGTAAATGGGACCGGCCACGACGCGCCCTCCGCAAGCCTCCTGAAAACGCTCCTTGTTGTTGAGAATCAGCGCCTTGACGCGCTCCACATCTACTCCGACAGGGACGGAAATCAGCCAACGCGCCGCCGACGTATCCCGGCTCAAGTTGAAAAAGCCTACCATTTTCGAGTTGTTGACGATTTTCCGCTGGTTGAAATACTCCAGCGTGGTCGTCCGCAGACCGATGCGCGTGACGTTGCCGCAAAAGCCGTCAATCTCGACCATTTCGCCGATACGGATTTGGTCCTCAAAGATGAGGAACGCGCCGCTGACAAGGTCGCTGACAAGGCTTTGGGAACCGTAGCCGATAATCAGGGACAGCACCCCGGCGGATGTGAGAAGCACGGAAGTATTCACGCCCAACTGGTAGAGGCAGTAAATCGCAACCGCTACCCACACAGCGAAATTAATGACGCTTACCGTCAGGTCGCCGATGGTTTCCGCCCGCGAATCCAGACTGCCCGACAGCGTTTTGACCGTCTTTTTCAGTACGACGAGGCCGATAAGGGCAAACGCCACGCTGAGTAAAATGGTCGTGAGGGAGAAGATTCCCGGCCTGCGTTCCCACTGGTGGGAGAAGAGATAGGACTCCAGCGGAATGGCTGAAAAAATCCAGTTCGCCAGATACAGAACAATCAGTGCGACGAACAGCCGTTTTAAAAGGCTCACGCACCCGCGCTTCAGAATCATGTCCATTTCGCGCTCTTCAGGCGGGGCGGAATCCTTGTCCGTGAGGAACAGCCGCGCAAGGAGCCGTTTTTTCGGCTTTTCGGCGATTTCCCCGCCGTCGGTTTCGTACAGGCACGCGGAGAGCAGGACGGCGGCGGAAATCAGAAGGCTTTCCAGAAACAGGGACGGCAGAATATCCCACGCGGAAGCCGCCAAAGTTTCATTGCGCTCCGCGCTGATTAAAATATGGTCGCCGTCCGTCACGGAATTGAGGTAATATTCATAGCCGTTGATGGTTTGCGTGCCGAAATAGCCGTCCATGAGCGCGCTTTCCGACAGGTTATTTGTTATGGAGCGCGTCTTTGTGGCGGAAGCCGTAGCCCACAGGAGCGTGTCGGGCTTTTCGGCGGACGCGTACATTTTCGCGTAGGTGTCCGTATTCACGCGCAGAAGCGCCGCGCCCGCGTTCGTCTGCGCCTCCATGTCGCGGAGGGCGTTGTCCGTAAGCGTGACGCAAATCAGGCCGGGCGCGTCCGTCCGCCGAACGGCGGCGAAAAAGCCGCTTTCGTCGGAAAGTTTGCGCAT
>JAFSOM010000145.1 GCA_017447005.1 Oscillibacter sp. | reverse complement strand
TGTGGAGAGCGTCGATTTGGAGGACAAAACGCTTTCCGTCCGGTTCGATAATCGGCTGATAGAATACGATTCCACGGAACTGGACGAATTAGTGTTAGCATACGCTGTCACGATTCACAAGTCGCAGGGTTCCGAATATCCGGTTGTGGTCATGCCGATTCTCATGACCCATTACGTGATGTTACAGCGGAATCTGGTCTACACGGGAATCACCCGCGCAAAGCGTCTGCTGATTATCGTCGGCACAAAGAAAGCCCTATCGTTAGCCGTGCGGAATGTTACGGTAACAAGACGAAGCACGATGTTGAAAGAGCGTCTCCGGGAACGGAAACCGAACAACGGAGAACGTAGCGCTTTTGCCGGTTACGGGTTGACAAGCCGCCCGGATTCGCTCATGATTCCCCTCTGAAATCAGCGGGAAAGGAAACGTCGGAACACGGATTGCGATAAGCGCGGGCAAGCCAAAGAAACGCGAGAAAAAGCGCCTCCGCAAACGGAGAAACGGACGGGAGGGATTCGTATGGCAAAGCCCAATCATCATTCGCTCGCGTATAAAATGCGGGCGAACCCGAACAAGACCTACAAGGAACTCAAGCAAAAGCAGAGAGTGAAAATTTCCGAATGGATGTTCCGCGCTGTCTGCGAATATTACCGCGAGCATGGGGAAATGCCGGGGGAGGACGCCTCGTCGGAGATTGTCGCCGCTGTTTACGAAAAAATAAAGTCTGCGGCCATATGGGTTCCCTACGACGAGGTAAGCCGCGCTTTTCTTTCCAAACTTGCCCGCTATGAAGCCCGCATTGCGGAAAACGGAATTCCGGAGGAAACTCCGAAGAAAAAGAAATCCCCGACCGTTCCCCAAAAGAAAGGCCGGAGCAAAAAGGTCTGCCCGTCATGCGGTCGGAAGATGAAATGCCAGTTCAACGGCTTGCAACATTGCAAATGCGGCGTGAGTTGGAAAAAGGGCGAAGGCTTCTTTGAGCGGACAAGCGACATGGTATTCGCTCTGGAACGGCGTAAAATTGGGAAGAAAATCAAGCAATGCCCGGTAATTCGATACCGGAATGCGGAGTCTGACCTTCCCTGAAAAAAGCGGTTTACGCAATTGAAAGGCGGTTTGTTCTTCACGCGAATTTAACCGCATACATCCGTCTCGCGGCTCTTTGGAACGCGCCGCATATACGGGAATGTCCGCTTCCCAAGCCGCGCCAAGCGCTTATTCCGGGAAAGGAGGAAGAAGAGCCTCGCTTGCTCTTCTGGCCTGCTCAAAACCTCCGGGCAGACCTTTCTCTTTCTTCCGGATTAATTCGACCAACTCCCTGTTGACGCGTCCGCCAATTGTGGTAATCAGCGGTACGCCGCGCCTGTGGAGAAACTCATAGCAATGACGGTCGTGCAAATCCACAAGATGGTTATGGATGGCCTGAAGTTCCAGCCCATATTGCGCCCAGACGCTGTTTCCAAAGGCTTCGCTCAAATTGCCTGAAGTAATGAAAGAATACGCGCCGTCAGTGACAACGTCCAGCAGACGCTCCAATTCCTGTACGGCTGAGGCAAGGTCGGGCGCGTCTCCGGGGTCTTCATGGCGATACTCCATGCATTCCTTGATTTGCCCCTTCTCCAGTACGTCTCCGGCGCGGAACAACGGAATAATCCCGTTAGCCATGCGAAAACTCCTTTCCATGCGGACGAGCCGATTGTATTCCTGCGTAATTTTCAATCGCATGGCAGTATATCAGACATTGGAGATGTTTTCAAGGGCGATTCAGGGAAATCACGTCCGCCGCCGAATCTGCGCCAGTCAAAGAAAGCGAAGCGACATCCGCGAGACGGCGGAGAAATGCGCGGACAAACCGTGTTTATGACAAAAGCCGCGCCGGATTGCGAAGCGCCGAGAGATAAAAAATCGAATAGAAACCCGCCGCAAAGCGCATGGATATTGTACAATGCGTTTTGCGACGGGCTTTTATTTGCCCATAAGGAAACGGAAAACAAAAATCGCATGGCATAGGAGGTCATGATGGAAACTTATACAATGACAAAAGAGCAAATCCAATCCTACGCGGAGAGCCTGCGCATGGAGGAACACAGCGAATCGACCGTACAGAAGTACGCGAACGCGCTCACGGCGTTTTACGACTGGCTTGCGGAGGATAAGAGCGTGACGAAAGAACGCCTGCTTCTGTGGAAGGCGGAAATCGGCGCGAAAAACGCCGCCAGTACCGTCAACGTGATGATTTCGGCGGTCAACAGCTTTTTCGCGTTCATGTCGTGGAACGCCCTGCGCGTCAAGCAGGTGAAGACGCAACGCCGGATTTACCGCGACAAAGACCGGGAACTGACGAAAGCGGAATATATGCGTCTGCTGAACGCGGCGCGGGACAAGGGCAATCTGCGCCTGTACTATCTCATGCAGACGCTCGGCTCAACCGGTATCCGCATCTCGGAACTTCCGTACATCACACTGGAGGCGCTCCGAACCGGAAGCGCGGTCGTGGACTGCAAAGGCAAACAGCGCACCGTACTCATTCCCAAGAAACTGCGGAAACTTCTGCTGTCCTACTGCGAGGCGGCGGGAATCGTCAGCGGCTCCGTATTCGTGACGAGGCGCGGAAATCCGGTCAACCGCTCGAACATCTGGAAGGAACTCCGGGCGCTGTGCGCCGCCGCCCGCGTGGAGCCGAGCAAAGTATTCCCGCACAATTTCCGGCACCTGTTCGCGGTGTCCTACTACCGCATGGCGAAGGACGTGGCGAAGCTGGCCGACCTCCTCGGCCACGCCAGCATTGACACTACCCGGATTTACATCATGGAGAGCGGCGCGGAGCATGAGCGGCAGATGGAGAAGCTCGGCCTCGTCGTCTGATAGCGGGATAACGAAATATTGATTCCGTTGTATTTGCGACCGCAGTCTGACCGCCGTTTCGCCCTTATTTTAGCCTTTGGAAGCCGCGCTGTCAATCGAAAAGCGTCGAACGCTCCTGAAAAATCCATAAAACGACATGAAAATCAGGCCGGAAGCCTGAATTTTTTTGCGCCCGACCGGATTTTCACGCCATAACGGTCGGCAAAACGCCCTCAGTTCCCCTGAAAACAGGCGGAAGCCGCGTCCGTCACAACGGAATCAATATTGCGTTGCATACGGAGAAGCGCCGGATTTGCGCGGATTTTGCGGCGTAACGAGCGGAAAACGCGCAGTTTGACCGCATAAAATCAGGAAACGGGAGGCGTTCAGGATGAGCGAAAACGGGCGCGGCGCGGAGTGGGCAAACCCGGAGGCGCTGGAGGCGGCGATTGGGGAGATACGCGAGACGGAGGAGGAATGCCCCGGCGTCTGGTATGTCTCAACCTGCGGGGACGGCGAACAGGACGGGACGGAGTTTTATGTCGTGGACAGGGACACGGACGCAATCCCCAACGAGGCGAAAACATACGGCGCGGAAATTCCGGACTGCCCCCAATATCTGCTGTACCCGATGGAATATGAGAAGCGGGTACGGAAAATCATCCAGTATGAGACTCTACGCTACCGGATGAAGGACGGCGTTTCGGACGCGGACATGGAATCCCTGCGGGAAATCGCGCTGGACGGCATGGAGGAAAATCCGAAATACTTTGGGGAACTTCCGGTTCCCGTCATGACGCCCTACGGACATACCGCACGGTATAAAACGCTGACGAACGGCGTGTTCTGGATTCAGACGGACTGCCTTGACAACGCGCTTGCGATTGCCTATCCGATATGGGACGACGCGTTTTCAGAATACGCTATGAAACTGGCGCAGGGCGATGCGGACGGGTTCGGCTACTTATTCTTCCCGGAACGGGCGATATGCCTCGCCGTCTTTGAGCTTGGGCGGACATATCGCGCCATGCGGGAGTGTCCGCAGATAGACGCCGCTGCCATGATGAACGCAATCTATCGGGACTTCCCCGGCTACGCCCTGAAATACAACGTCATAGAGCAGTTCGGAGGCTATAGTCCGCTTGGGCGGGCGGAGGACACGCAGCGTTCCATATCCACTGAACGTATGGTACGCCTGACGCCTGACGCAGGGACGGATTTCTTTCGCTTTTAACGCTGGCATTACAACAGGCAGTTGAAACACATGGAAGCCGCGCCGTCAGGAATGTCGGCGCGGCTTCCATGAGATGTCCGATAACATGCACTCTCAGGCGACGCTCGCCGCCCGGTTTCATGCCGCACCTTGGTTCAGGCTTTCTGTCAGGCCTTTCCGATGTTAACAAGCGCAAATTTACTTTCAACGCAATACAGGTCACATTCCTTTATTTATAAGATGATGGGTGCGGTGGAAGTAGTGTTAAGGAGCGTCTTGCGTCCGTCTTTGGCAATACTCAAAAATTGTTACGCATTTTCGCGGACTTTCTGGTACAATCCTTGTTT
>JAFSOM010000144.1 GCA_017447005.1 Oscillibacter sp. | reverse complement strand
GGTGTCGCAGTACGGCATTGACCGCACGACGGCGGAATCTTGGATTTATAACCGCGGCTACCGCATTTACACCACGCTTGACCCCAAAATTCAGGCGATTGCGGATGAAGTCTATGTGAACCGCAAGAATCTGCCCCTGACGAGTATGGACGGGCAACAAATCCGCTCCGCGATTACGATACTTGACCCCAATACCGGGAATATCGTTGCGATTGTGGGCGACATGGGCGAAAAAACCGGAAACCGCGTGTTCAGTTTCGCGTCCACGAAGAAACAGCCGGGTTCGTCCATCAAGCCGTTGACGGTCTACTCTCCCGCGCTCGACGCCGGCGTCGTCACGCCCGCAACCGCGCTGGACGATTATCCCGTCATGAAGTACAACGGCAACGCGTGGCCCAAAAACTCCCCCTCCGGTTACGGCGGACTGACCAACATCCGGACGGGCGTCAGGAAGTCGATTAACACGATAGCCGTCAGGACGTTGCAGTTACTGGGCGTTGAGGAGTCGTTTGAGTTCGCCACAAAGAAACTCAATCTTTCCCTTGACGAAAACGACAAATCGCTTTCGCCGCTGGGCATGGGCGGCCTCACTTACGGATTAAGTACCATTGAAATGGCGGCGGGTTACGGCGCTATCGCCAACCACGGTATCTATAACCGTCCGCGCACGTACTGGCGGGTCGTGGATTCCAAGGGCCTGACGGTCATTGAAAAGCCCCTCGGCGGCGAACTGGCTATGAAGGAGACGACCGCCTATCTTATGACGCGTATGCTGGAAGGCGTCGTGGAATCGGGTACGGGCACTTCCGCGAAGTTCGACGGCATGCACATCGCCGGGAAAACCGGCACCACCAGCGACAATTACGCCCGCTATTTCGTCGGCTATACGCCCTATTACGTCGCGGCGGTCTGGGTCGGCTATGAGCGCAACGCGAGAATCAGCTATTCGGGCAACCCCGCTATCACCATGTGGAAAAAGGTCATGGAACGCGTTCACGAAGAGTTGCCCGACAAGGACTTTTACAAGCCGGACAACGGCCTTGAAACCGTCGCGGTATGCGCGGACAGCGGCCTTTTGCCTACGAAAGCCTGTCGGCACGACTTGCGCGGCTCCCGCGTCATTGAGGTGGAAATTGGCGCGGGCACCGCTCCCACGCAGGAATGCGACAAGCACGTTTACAAACGTTACTGTACCTCCGGGCATGTAGTCGCGGGTACAAGTTGCCCGTCGTCAAAATGCACTTACGTCGGCCTGCTGGACATCACGCGGGAGAAATTCGGCTCCAGCGTGTACGCCGAGGATAATTCCTACCGTCTGGCGAATCATCAGGGGCGTTGCTCCGTGCATTACGGTTCCAGTTCGTCGAGTTCGTCAAGCAGTTCGAGTTCGTCGAGCAAATCCAACTCCACAAGTAAGAAATCGAACAGCAGTAGCGGTTCGTCGAGTTCGTCAAGCAAATCCGGCGGGAGTTCGTCGTCGGGCAATTCCGGAGGCTCCAGCGGTAGCAGTAGCGGGAGTTCGTCGTCGAGCAGTAAGCCCGCGAACAATGACAACTGGGAGAGCCAGACGCCCTCCAACTGGAGTGACGAATACTGGGATTAACCGCCCGTTTCGCCATTCGTCCTAAGCGCGGCTTTTCCCGCGAAACGCGAATTTCCTCTTGCGTCGCGGGAAAAGCTGTGGTAAGATAATCACTCATCGAAAGAAAATTCAACGGAGGTTGTTTTCATGAAACTCTTTTTCACCATTCTGCAACTGATTTGCGGGTTACTGGTCATTGCGGTCGTGCTGATGCAGTCGGGCAAGAGCGCGGGACTGTCGGGGGCCATCGGCGGCGTGGCCGATTCCTTCCTTGCGCGTAACAAGGCCCGCACGTGGGACGCCAAATTAGCCCGCGCTACCAAATGGATTGGCGCCGTGTTCCTGATTCTGACGCTCATCCTGCTCATTATCGGCTGACGCTGTTCCCCGTCTCCCGAAAAGGAGACGGGGAAACGCTCTCCAACAAACGAAAGGAGATTTTCGCATGAAAAAGAAAACGGTTGCGCTTATCGTCGTTTTGGCGCTGATTGTGGCGGGGGCGGCTTATGTCGCCGTGCGCCTGAAAAACCGCGGCACGGACATTATCGGCGTCACCACCCTGCCCGACAGAAACGAGGTCATCATGAACTCGAAAACCGGCAAGGAATTTGTCAGCGGCACGGGGAGCGTCTCCGTCGGCGAAGGCGAACGCATTCACATGGAATACGATTTAAGCGCGGGGGAAATCGACGTGTCTTTCCTGAAAAGCGATTCCAACCCCTATGAGGACATCACGGCGGACAATGAAAATCTGGAGGACGCGCTGAACAATCTGCCCGTAGCGGAGGATTTCGCGGGAGAGGGCGCGTTCGGACAGGAAGGCGTGTCGGGAAAGGGCGTTTTGGACTTTGACGCCGCGCCCGGCTTCTATACGGTCTACATCGCAATTCATGACGCCGTGGGCAAGGCTGTCGTGACGGCGGCGGGATAAACGCAAACCAAACGGGCGCGGGTGTTATACGACATCCGCGCCTGTTTTTGTACGCGCTATTGTAAATCGCCGCTCCGGTACGATACGCCGGGGGCGGGCGTGACGCCGTTCCGCCGCAACAGTTCCTCAACCGTCACGAACTGATAGCCGTCGGCGGAGAGCGCGTCGATGAGCTGTAGCGCAGCCTCCACGGACGTGGGATAAATGTCGTGCAACAGCACGATACTTCCGGGCTGTACGGCGTCCGTGACGGCGCGGATAATTTTGGGGGCGTTACGGCTCTCCCAGTCGCGGGGGTCTACCGACCACTTGACCACCGGAACGCCGACAAGATTTTCCGTCCCCGGACGCAGAAAGCCATAGGGCGGACGTAACCAGTATTCCCCCTTCCCGGCGACGGTCTTTAAGAGGGCGTCCGTTTTCCCGATTTCCTGCGCGATTTCGTCGGGGGAGAGTTCGTCAAGCCGCTTATGGCTCCACGTATGATTCCCGATTTGGTGTCCCTCGTCGCGCATGCGCTCCACAAGGTCGCGGGCCTCGTCGATTTCCTGTCCCACGAGAAAAAACGTGCCCTTGGCGCCGCGTTCCCGCAGACCGTCCAGCAGTCTGTCCGTACTTCCTCTGTGGGGTCCGTCGTCAAACGTGAAGGCAATCAGTTTCGGCGCGTCGGCGACGTTTTGCGCGGTAACGGCGTCGTTTTGCGCGGCGGCGTCCGGGACGGTCTGCGCAACGTCGGCGGCGATTCCCGCGACGCCTTGCGCCGGGATTGCGCGCTTCCCGGAGTTCGCCGACAGTAACGCCGTGGCGAGCGTGACCAAACAAAATAACAGAAGAATGCGTTTCAACATGAATCCGCCTTCCTTTCGCGTTTTGGGTAGTCTGTCCGATTCGCGGGAAATCATGAGAAAATGTCTTGTAATTTTCGCGGCGGCGTGTTACACTAAGACTCGAAGGAGACGGAATGCTGTCAGAAAGAGGGATTGCGTATGCCGGAAGGAAACTACCGTAAGACAGAACCGCCGGACAGAGGCGCAAAGAAGTTGGGCGCGTGGCTTTCGGCGCTGGCGTTCGCGGCGCTGATGGGCGGCTACGCGCTGTTTATCCTGTTCTTGCTCATGATAGAGCCGGATTTGTTCCTGACGCCGCTTTGTTTATGGCTTCTGATTCCGCTGGCGGGGCTTATCGGGCTGTTCGTGGCGTTGCGTCAGCGGCTGAGGGAAATCGACGGCGGCGAAGAGGACGACGCCGCGCAATACTGAGAGGAGAGAAATACTATGATACTGGTCAATATTGACTACGTGCCCGGACGGGAAATCGCGGAAGCGTTGGGCATTGTGAAGGGTACGACCGTACAGAGCAAGAACTTCGGACGCGATTTCATGGCGGGCATGAAAACGTTAGTCGGCGGGGAAATCGTCGGCTACACGGAAATGCTGACGGAGGCGCGGCAGATTGCCACGAAACGCATGGTGGACGAGGCCGAAAATCTCGGCGCCGACGCCGTGATTAACGTCCGCTACAGTTCGTCGTCGATTATGCAGGGCGCGGCGGAAGTCGTCGCCTACGGCACGGCGGTCAGACTGGCGTAAAATCGCGTGACGGCGGCGGGGCGTAAAGTCGTTTCCCGTTACCGAAAATCGGCGCGTGAAAAAAACGCTCCGGCAGGAAAAAACCTGTCGGGGCGTTCCGTTTGCGTTACAGGGCTTGCAGATACTTTCCGTAGAGCGTCTTATCCAATTCGCGGCCCATGGCGTGAACCTGTTCGCGGGGAATCCAGCCTTCCGCGAGGGCGTGCTCCTCCAGACAGCCGATATACCGTCCGGTACGCGCTTGCAGTTCCTTGATGGTCTGCGCGGCGTGCAGGAGACTGTCGGCGGTGCCGGCGTCCAGCCACGTGAAGCCCTTCTCCAAGGGAATCACCTGTAACTGTCCGCGCCGGAGATACGCAAGGTTGACATCCGTAATTTCCAGTTCGCCCCGCGCCGACGGTTTCAGACTGCGCGCAATTTCCATGGCCTGCTGGTCATAGAAATACAGGCCCGGTATGATATAGTTGCTCTTGGGATGTTTGGGCTTTTCCTCAATGGAAATGGCGCGCCCGTTCTCGTCGAACTCCACGACGCCGAACGGCGACGGATTCTCCACC
>JAFSOM010000143.1 GCA_017447005.1 Oscillibacter sp. | reverse complement strand
CGCGGAAAAAATGAAAGATTCCGCTATAGTTTTACCCTTCCCCCGGAACGGGGGAAGGTGGCGCGCAGCGCCGGATGAGGGCAAGTTTGATACAGCGTGGGGGAAGGTGTCACGGCGTCAGCCGCAACGCATTCGGGGAAAACTCGCGTCAATCCAATTCGGCCTGACCCGTATAGAGGCGGTAGTAGCGTCCCCTCGCCGCTAACAGCTCCTCATGGCTCCCGCGCTCGATAATCTCCCCGTGCTCCAAGACAATAATCGCCTTCGCCGTGCGTACCGTCGAAAGACGGTGGGCGATAACGAATACCGTGCGGCCCGTCATGAGCGCGTCCATGCCCTGTTCGATAAGTTTTTCCGTGCGGGTGTCGATGGAACTGGTAGCCTCGTCGAGAATCAGTACGGGCGGGTCAGCGCAAGCGGCGCGGGCAATGTTTAAGAGTTGCCGTTCGCCCTGACTGAGACTGCCGCCGTCGCCGGAAAGCTCCGTATCGTAGCCCTGCGGGAGACGCCGGATAAACGTATCCGCGCCCGCGAGTTTCGCCGCCGCGCATACCTCGCCGTCGGAGGCCGTCGGGCGTCCGTAACGGATGTTCTCGCGTACCGTGCCCGTGAATAAGTGCGTATCCTGTAGCACGACGCCTAGCGAACGCCGCAACGATTCCTTGGCGATGTCGCGCACGTCGATTCCGTCGTAGGTTATCGCGCCGTCCTGAATGTCGTAGAATCGGTTGATGAGACTGGTTATCGTGGTTTTCCCGGCGCCCGTCGAACCGACAAAGGCGATTTTCTCTCCAGGCTTGGCGTACAGGGAAACGTCATGCAACACGGTCTTTCCGGGAACATAACCGAACGTTACATTTTTAAAGCGAACATCCCCGCGTAAGGGAATCAGCGCGCCGTCGGACTTTTTCCACGCCCACGCGCCGTTATCGTCGAGGCGTCCGTTCTCGTCGACCCGCGTCAGCGTGACGGCCCCGGTATCCGTCTCCGGCTCGGCGTCCATCATCTCGAACACGCGTTCCGCGCCCGCGACGGCGGAAAGAATCGTGTTCACCTGTTGCGAAACTTGCGTGATAGGCTGGCTCACCTGACGCGAATACAGCAGAAACGCGCCCAAGCCGCCCAAGTCGCCGCTACGGATTGCAAGCAACGCGCCCACGCAACATGTCAGCGCGTAGTTGACGTAGCTAAGGTTTCCCATAGCGGGCATCATGATTCCGGCGAAAATCTGCGCACGGGTCGCGGCGGCGCGGTAGGCCTCATTCTTTTCGTAAAAGCCCGCTTTCGCCGCCTCCTCATGGTGGAATACTTTAATCACTTTCTGTCCGCCGGTCATTTCCTCAATATAGCCGTTCAATTCGCCGAGGGCCTTCTGCTGTCCGGAAAAGTAACGGCGGCTCCGTCCTCCGATAACCCGTACCACGGACAGCATGACAAATAACATGCCGAAGGTCACGAGCGTGAGGACGGGGTTCAACAGGAGCATTGCGATAATGGTAAAGGTAAAGTTCAGCGAACTGGAAATCAGGCTCCCGAAACTGTTGTTCAGCGCTTCCGATACCGTCTCGATGTCGTTGGTATAGCGGCTCATCAGTTCGCCGTGGGTATGGGCGTCGAAGTAGCTTAACGGCAGTTTCTGCATTTTGGAAAACATATCCTGACGAATCCGCGTCACGGCGTTTTGCGCTACCTGTACCATAATGCGGGCGTAACCGTAGGAACAGGCCGCGCCCACGGCGTAAATGACGCCCATCACGGCGAGCATACGCGCCAGTCCCGCGAAGTCGCCGGGTAGAATATAGTCGTTAATCAGCGGTTTGAGCAGGTACGACCCGCCGACCGTGCAAAGCGAACTCCCCACCAGTAAGAACGCCACGAGAACGAGTACGGCCTTGTACGGCGCGAGATAGCGCATGAGTTTGGCAATCGTACTTTTGAGGTCTTTGGGCTTCTGGAAACCATGCCGTCCGCCGGGGCCGTGCGAGCCGCGAGGGGGCTGTCCTTGCGGGGACTGTCCGCCGCCTGACGCTTTCTCAGCCATTCGCCATCACTCCTTCCTGTTGCGATTCGTACACGTCGCGGTAAATTTCGCAACGCTCCAGCAGTTCCGCATGCGTCCCCATGTCGACTATCGCGCCGTTGTCCATGACAAGAATGCTGTCGGCGTCCATGACCGAGGCCACGCGCTGCGCGATAATCAGCTTGGTCACGCCCGGGAAGTCCGTCCGGAACGCGCCGCGGATTTTCGCGTCCGTCGCCATATCGACCGCGCTTGTCGAGTCGTCGAGAATCAGAATCTTCGGCTTCGCCAGCAACGCCCGCGCAATGCAAAGGCGCTGTTTCTGTCCGCCGGAGACGTTCACGCCGCCTTGCCCCAAGTCCGTATCGAGGCCGTCGGGCATGGTCTTTAGAAACTCGTCCGCGCAGGCCGTCCGGCAGGCTTCCCATAATTCGTCGTCGGACGCGTCCGGATTGCCCCAGCGCAGATTGTCGCGGATACTCCCCGAAAAGAGCGTATTCTTCTGTAATACCATGCTGACCGCCGTCCGCAGATGTTCCATCGTATAATCCTGTACGGGCCGCCCGCCGACGCGCACCGCGCCTTCCTGACACTCGTACAGGCGCGGAATCAGCGATACCAGCGACGTTTTACCGGAACCCGTGCCGCCCAGTATGCCCACCGTCGCCCCCGACGGAATATGCAGGTTGACGTTCCGCAACACCCATGCGGCGTCGCCGTCGTGGTAACGGAAGGATACGTTGTCAAAGTCTATGCTCCCGTCCGACACTTGCGCGGCGTTGTCGGCGGCGTCATCGGTGATTGCGGGCGGTTCGCCGAGTACCTCCGCGATACGCCGTCCGCACGCTATCGCCCGCGTCGCCATCATGAACATCATGGAGAACATCATCAGGGAAATCATGATTTGCGTGATATAGGTGAAATAAACCATCAAGTCCCCGGTTTCGAGCGTGTGCGCGTTGACCATATGCCCGCCGAACCACATCACGGCAATGAGCGTCGAATAGATAATCAACATCATGACGGGCATATTGACGACGACCGTACCGAAAGCGCGCAGGGACGTGTTTTTCAAGTCCTGATTGCAGTCCCGGAACTTTTCGCTCTCGCGCTCCTCCTGTACGAACGATTTCACGACGCGGATACCCGTCAAATTTTCCTGTACGACAAGGTTTAACGCGTCGGTTTTCTCCTGTAGCGAACGGAACAGCGGACTTGCCTTGACCATAATCGTCGCCACGACCGCCGCCAGTACCGGAAGCGATACCAGAAAAACCGAACTCAGTCTCGCGCTAATCCGTACCGAGAAGAAGATAGCCGCCACGAGCATGACCGGAGACCGTACCGCGATTCTCATGCTCATCATGAGCGTGATTTGCAGGGCGTTCACGTCGCTGGTCAGACGCGTGACCAGTGACGCCGTCGAGAACTTTTCGATGTTCGAGAACGCGTAACGCTGGATTTGCTCATATTCAGCCTTGCGCAAGTTCGCGCCGAATCCCATGCCCGCGATAGAGGACACCGTCGCCGCGCTCACGCCAAACGTCAGCGACAAGACCGCCATGCCCGCCATTTTAAAGCCTTCCCGCACGATATACGCCGTATCTCCCGACGCGATGCCAATGTCGACAATGTCGCTCATGACCATGGGAATCAGCAGTTCAAAGACCGCTTCGGCGGCGGAACAGAATAT
>JAFSOM010000142.1 GCA_017447005.1 Oscillibacter sp. | reverse complement strand
ATTCCTGTTCCGTGTTGTGGAAAAGTCCACTGGCATAGACGGGCAACTGCTCGCGATAAGCTCCCAGATACTGATAGAGAGGCAGTCCGGCAGCCTTGGCACAGATGTCCCATAAAGCAACATCTCTTCTCTCTGCGGAATTGTTGCCGCAAGAATCGGGATTGTTGTTGCAAGAATCGGGATTATTGCAACAGGAAACGAACGAAAGGGAACACTTAGCGGAGCCGCCCGGACTGTAATTTTTTTCGAGCAGCCAATATTCCTCTATAACGGTCGTCTCCCGCTGCCGGGCTTTCGCCTCGACATAGTTTCTCTGGATACGCCTGCTTGTCAGAATCCCGTACCTCTCGAACAGCCTTTTATCGAAAAGCCCCATTCGCAAGCACAGGTCGACGGTTTGTTTCACCGCCTCGGACCCAGCGCCGCCGCCAACGCGTTTTGCCGTCGTTGCCGCATCGTCGTAGCTCCATTTGTAGTAGTATCCCTCAAACTTCGCCGCCATCTGACACAGATAAAAGTAGATGACGAATCCCGTACACCCCTGCGCTTCCATGAGCTTGTCAATCTCACGGACGCCCAGAAATACATCAACATCCCACGGCGTCCAAACAAGGCCTTTCTGTGGCGTTCGACCCATTTATAAAGCCGCCTTTCCATGTTGATTTGTGATGTTGCTGCCAGTCCCGTTGTCTAACTGGTATCGAAAATCGGAGGCATAGCGCAGTCCTCTCTCACACTGAAATTTCCTTCGGGGCGACGCGCACCGTGACGCGTCCGTCCGTCTCGCTTACCGCGAACTCCATCGCCTGCCGGAACGTCTCCTCGTCGGAGAAGGCGTCCGACAGGTGCAGAAGCCAGACCTCCCGCAACCATGATTTGTCGCGCTGATTCAGGATAAAGTCATAGGCGCGTGACAGCGACATATGCGTGTTGCTGGCCCGTTTCAAATGCTTGACCTTATCCTTGGGCAACTCGGCGATTCGCTTTACAAGATAGTCGCTGTGGTTGCACTCAATCGCTATCACGCCGACGCCGGGGAACTGGTAGGCCAGATTCACGGTGTCCGTGGCGAACGCCAGTTTGTCTCCGTCAGCGCGGCTTTGGATGAGAAATCCCACTGGCTCGCGGGCGTCGTGGAACGTGCGGAACGGCAACACGCGGAAACTGCCGACAAGGAACTCTTTGTACGCGTCCGCGCCGTCGCGCTCCATCACGTCCAAAAGCGGCTCCTCCAGCGCGTCCCGCGTCCCCTCCGTGGCGTACACCCGGACGCCGTTCTTGAGAAGCTGGGGATAGCATTTCGCGTGGTCGCCGTGTTCGTGCGTGACAAGGCATCCGGCGACGCGCAGATTGAATCCCGACAGCTTTTGTAGTTTCTTGAACGTCAGGCCGCACTCCAGCAGGATGCGGCTCTCGCCGTCATCCACGATGTACGCGTTCCCGGCTGACGAGCTTGCCAGTGGGGTAAATCTCATATGAACCTCCTTAGAACGGCACGTCCTCGTCGTTGTCCTCCATCGAAGAGTCCTGTCCGTCCGCTTGGCCTGCTTGCGATTGCGCGGTCGCCGTCGATGCCGTAATCTCGGCGTCGGACGCGGCGGGGCGCGAAAGTTCCTTGAATTTATGAGGCTCCTGTCGCGTCTGAAGGCCCCATGCGAAAACTTCCCGTTCAATCTCTTGCGACGTTTCGATTTCGCCGTGAAGCGGCTCGCCCTTCCGAATCATCCAGTAGGTCTCGGATTCGGGATGGTAGAAAAACATATCGCGTTCCGCGACGCCTTGCGCGGCGGGTTGCGCGGGCTTTCCGTTGAGCTTGGCGTCGAGCGTCTCCAGCCGTCTCAATACTTCCGGCGACTGCGGCGCGGGACGCTCCGGGAATTCCACGGCGTTCTTCGGCGGGTGCGCTTTCTGGTATTGCGTGGACTTCTTAATCCGCTCCTGCGCCCACTCCGGGAGCTTCTCAAATTCGGCGTCGTCCCACGCGTCCATATC
This sequence comes from Oscillibacter sp., assembly GCA_017447005.1. Lineage (GTDB taxonomy): Bacteria > Bacillota > Clostridia > Oscillospirales > Oscillospiraceae > Oscillibacter. The sequence continues at coordinate 3,872 of JAFSOM010000142.1, read as the reverse complement.
CCACTTGAAGGGCGGCGTGGCGGTCGTCGGGGCCGGAAGCCCCGCGACAAGCGGCGTCACCGTGTCGACGTTGGAGTATTTGCCGTCGTCGCTCAGAACGACGTTAATGCAACACGGCCTGCCGATTTGCGCGAACAAGTCCAGCGCTTTGAACTGCTCGTCGGTGTACTGGACGCCGTTCCAGCCGCTCAGGAGCTTGCGCAAAGCGCCCTTTTTGGAGGCGGTGAACGCAACGGTCTTGGAAATCTGGCGCGGCTTCTTCTCACCGTCGATTTCCACCGTCAGCGACGGGATGTCCCACGCGAAAACAACCCTGTCGCTGTACTTTTTGTAAAACTCGCTGTACTGCTCGCCGATGTCGACGACGCCGACGCAAATCGCGGGGTACATGCTGGGCGCAATCGGGGGGAGCGCGGCCTTGACCTTATCGCCGATTTTCATTTCAGATAACCTCCAATCTTAATTGCTTATCGTCGCGGGAGACGACAAGCCGGATAACCTGTGTGTCAATGGGGAGCAGTTCGGAGACGCTTTCCGCGCCGTCGATGAACAGCGGGACGCGGACGCCGTAATGCTTGGACAGCGCGTCGATAACGTCGATTCCGGCGTTGTACTCCGCTCCAGTGTTCAGGCCGTGGTCGAGGCGCCCGCCGCCCACATACGCGTCACAGCATTCCTTCAGGCCGCCGTTGACCTGCGGCTGGAACAGTTTGAACCTGACCGTGCGGAAATGCCCGTTGACGCTGTCCTCAATGGCCTGCGCCTTGAATCGTGTGAACTCATCAACCATGTCGCGCCATTTCTCCAGCGTTGCGATTTCCTCTGCGGCGTTCGCCATTGACTCCAGCAGTTCCGCTTCCCGCGTCCGATAGTTCTCAAGAACCTTCTCCTCGGCGATTTGCTCATCCAACCGGGCTTTTTCGGCGCTCAGACGCGCTATCTCCTGCGTCAGCGCATTGCGGCTGGCGGCGGATTCCTCCTGCAATTTGTCGATTTCCGCCTGCAACGCTCCGATTTGGCGGTTGTACGCCGCCGTATCCGCCGCGTAGTTCGACAAGTCGGAGACGATGCGGGTCTGCGCGGCGGGAAGGGAGTCCAGCGCGGCGGACAACTCCGCGATTTTGCCCTTTTCGGCTTCCGCCGCCGCAACCGCCTCGTCCAGACGCTTTTGCGCCGCCGCAATCATCGTTTTGATTTCGTTGGCGCGAGCGGTCAAATCCGCCTTGCGCTTTTTGCCCGCGTCATAGCGGCGCTTCCTGTCCCGCTCGAATTGCTGTCGGGCTTTTTCCTGCGCGTCGGGCGGGAGCGGCTGTCCGCACGTCGGGCAATTCGTCTCGGTAAACGTCTCCGCTTTGATTTTTTGCAATTCGCCATTTACAGCTCTGCACTCTGTGCGCAACGCCTCAATCTGCGATTCGCAACGCCCGATAAGGTCACGCTCATCCTCGGCGCGGACTTCCGCGCTGGAAAGCGCCCCTTTCCGTTCCCGCAGATTCTTTTCCAATTCCGGGCGGCGGTTATCGGGCGGCGGCGTCTGGCTCTGGCGGTATTCCTGATTTTCCAGTTCCAGCGTCCGCGCCCGGTTGCGGACGCCCTGCAGTTCGTTGCGCTTCTCCCCGATTATCGTTCCGTTATCCAAGCGCGACAGTTCGTCCGTCTTGGCGCGGATTTCCGCGTCTTTCGCTTCCCGCGCCGAGCGGAGCGCGTCAAAGTCGGTCTCGTCATACTGATGAATGGTCTTGCGGATTTCGTCCAGCCGCGCCGGATAAGCGTCCCGCGCCCGTCCGAGCTTGGTTTTGTCCGTGTCGACTTTCTTGCGAAAATCCGGGAGCGGCAGTCCGCTCATGGCCTCCGCGAGTCCGGGGAAGCGTTCGGCGTTAGCGGACAGGATTTCGGCGTCGGACTGCAATCCGCACACATCCGCGAGCATGGCGCGGCGCGATTGCCAACTCATGCCCTTGACGAACCAGAGGACATTGGAGAGCGCCCAGAACAAATCCTCGCTGGCAATCGTCGCGGAAAGACGCTCCTTGAAATCCTTCTGTTGCACAGGGACGCCGTTCCAGTAGTACAGCGACGTATGTCCGTTCATGGTCTTTTCGGCGGAGCCGCGCTTGGCCTCCCAGACTTCCTTGTACTCGCGCCGGAGCGTAACCGTCCCATCGTCCACGGAGAAGGCCGCCTCCACGGAACTGATGGCGGTATGGTCGGCGACTTCGCCGTCCGCGCCGTTGGGCTTGATGTCGGGCGCGGTCATGACCGTGCCGTCGTCCCCGGCGACCTTGTCGAACAAAAGCCACGTCAGCGCGTTGTAGAGCGTGGTTTTCCCGCTTCCGTTCGCGCCATAGATGGCGGCGTCGCGTCCGTTAAACTCGAACGTCCGGGAGGCGCAGGCCTTGAAGTTCTCCAGCTTCAACCGGAGCAGTTTGATTTCTTTCATAAAAATCTTGACCTTTCCTGTCGGCGGCGCTATAATGCGCCTTGGTTGCTTTTGTTTTGATTTCTTCCCTGACAGGATGGCGTTCCTGTCAGGGAATCTTGCTCATCTGCCAAATCCGAGCATGGCGAGGAACTCCCCAAAATCCACGTCGGGCGGAATTTCGATTGCCTGCGTTGCGGGCGGCGGGTTCTTGGGTTCTTCCGGCAGACGCGACGCCTTCGTTGTCTTGATAATGGCCATGAGAACGCGGACATCGGAGTCGTCCAAGCCAAACAGGTCGGGTTCCTGTTCGTCGTTCAGCGCCTCTTTTAGAAGAACGACGGTTCCCACGATGGGCTGTCCATGTTTCTGCGTTCCGTACCAGCAACTGGCGATGGGATGGAAGGGGAGCTTCTTCAAACGGCCTTCCTCGTTGACGACCATGCAAAACGGTTCCGGCAGGCCATGCGGGTTTACGACCTGAATCAGACCGCCCACGACCGCGCCCACGGTCTTGTACAGGGGTTCGGGGAAGTCCTTGACAAACGTTTCGCCTTCCGGCGTGATGACGATTCCTTTCATGGCGGCCTCCTTATTCGGCGTGGAAGAAGGAGCCTTTGCACCAGAGATAATCCCCGGTGGGCGCGTAATCGCTGACCGGAATCTTCGTGGGACTGGCCCCGCAGATGTGGTCGCCCTCGCCGATGGGCGTAAACTCGGCGCAGTCCTCACAGCGGCATTTCGTCTTGCCGATAATGCTCTTGGCGCGGTCGCCCCAGCGGGCGATTTCCGCAACGGGGACATCCGTCCGGGAAACCTGCGCCTGCGCGACGCCGTGGGAAGTTTCGACATCCACAATGTCGCCGACTTCCACGCGCTCCGGCGTCCGGTAGGCGTACTCGCGGCCATCGGGCTGAAGGTCTTTGATGAACCGCACTTTGATAACATTCGTCTGTTCCATGCGTCGTTCCTCCTTTTTTCTGTCCTATTCATCACTCTTTGCCGCCGATATAGCAAGAGAAATCTGTGCCATAAAACTACCAAAAATGTGGCGGCGGAATTGGCGCTGTTTACGCCGGAGGAGGCCGCGCTCTGACATCGGGCTTCACGTTCTTTTTTTCCATTGTCCATTTATTTTCATAATTGACATTTTGACATGTAATGTGCTATCATTCATATTGTGCTGAAGATACCTTTTCCCCGCACACGCGGGGGTGCTCCTGCGCCGGATTACGCTGTCATGGCGGTAAAGAGCTTTTCCCCGCACACGCGGGGCGTATCTTCAGCACATGACTTCAGGAAGGCACACAGGCCGCAGGGGACGGATGGTGGAAACGCTGCGCTGGTACACCATCTGACGCGCCCCGTTGTACTCTACGAAAAGGGCTTTGGCGCGTTCGTCAATGGCGAGGACAGTCGCGCCCTGCATCTGGAATCCGTTGCTGGTGATAAT
>JAFSOM010000141.1 GCA_017447005.1 Oscillibacter sp. | reverse complement strand
CGATTCGCGTCACGCTGGACAATCCCGCCAAACCGTGGTACGGCGTCGACTTCGAAAAGACCCTGCCCGACTTGATACGCGCCCTCGAAACGTAACGAACCCGTCATTTTCTGAAAGCCGCCCTTCCGTCACTGCGCGGGAGGGCGGCGAAATCGTCATTTCCGACAATCTTTCCATGGAAAAGCGGCGGAGTTCATCCAAAAAAACGCTTGCCAAATCCCGCGCCGTTTTGTATAATAGGAAAAATCATGGGAGGAGGAATGACAATGACGCGGAATCTTGTAAAAACGTTTTCCGTAAATTGCCTATTCTTTCATGGTTTCCTGTGTTGACCGGCTTAATTGCCGGCGTTTTTATGCCCGGAGACGGGAAACGCGGAAAGGAGAGCATTCATGAACGAAAACAAATCCGGCGCCGGACAGGCCCCCCGTACCTTGGAACTGCCCGAAATGATGGTCTTAGGCCTTCAACATCTCTTCGCCATGTTCGGCGCGACGGTTCTGGTGCCGATTCTGGTACAGGGCTACGGCCTGCCCCTGTCGATTCAAACCACGCTGTTTTTCGCGGGCGTCGGCACGCTCTTTTTCCACGTCTGCACGAAACTGAAAGTGCCCGCGTTTCTCGGCTCGTCGTTCGCGTTTCTGGGCGGCTTCTATACCATGGCTAACATGACTACGGGCATTTACGCGGACATGGACGCCGCCGAAAAACTGCAATACGCCTGCGGCGGTATCGTCGTGGCGGGACTGCTCTATGTCGCGCTGGCGGGGATTGTCAAGGCCGTGGGCATTATGAAAGTCATGCACTACCTGCCGCCCGTGGTCACGGGGCCGATTATCATTCTTATCGGGCTGAATCTCGCGCCGTCCGCCGTGAACAACGCCAAAACCTGCTGGTGGCTCGCGTTAGTCGCTATGGGCATTATTATTGTAGCGAATATCTGGGGAAAAGGCATGATAAAAATTATCCCGATTCTGCTGGGCGTCCTCGGCTCCTACGCCGTCGCGGTTATCGCAAACGCGTTCGGCGCGACGGCGGTCAGCGCGTCGGGGGATGTCACGCCGCTGATGGACTTTTCCAGCGTCCTGTCCGCGAACGCGATAGGCCTGCAACCGTTCGTGACCAACTTCTCCGGGAGCGTGGCGAAATTCGATTTGTCCGCGATACTCGTCATGGCCCCTATCGCTATCGCGTCCATGATGGAGCACATCGGCGACATGTCCGCGATTTCCGCGACCGTCGGCGAAAATTTCATCACCGACCCCGGCTTACACCGTACCTTAATCGGCGACGGTATCGCCACGTCGCTGGCGGGCTTCTTCGGCGGCCCCTCCAATACCACCTACGGCGAAAATACGGGCGTACTCGTCCTCTCGAAAGTCTACGACCCCCGCGTTATCCGTCTTGCGGCGCTCTACGCGATTATCCTGTCGTTCTCCCCGGCGTTCGCGGCGCTGGTGAACTCCCTCCCGGCGGCGATTGTCGGCGGTATCAGCTTTATCTTGTACGGCATGATTTCCGCTATCGGCATTCGCAACATTGTGGAAAATCGCGTGGACTTCACCAACTCCCGCAACCTGATTATCGCGGCGGTGATACTGGTATCGGGCCTCGGCTTCACGGACGGCTTAACCTTCCAAATCGGCGGCGCGTCGCTGACGTTTACCAGTCTGTCCATCGCGGCTATCGCGGGTATCGCGCTCAACGCCGTGCTTCCCGGGAATAACTTCCACTACGGGAGCAGCGCGACCGACGATACCGCCTCGCTGGGGAAATATTGATGAACCTTTGCAACGAACGCGAACTCCGGGATTTACTGGCGCGTCACGGCTTCCGGTTTACGAAGTCCATGGGGCAAAACTTCCTGATAAACCCGGACATCCCTCCCGCGATTGCGGACGCGTCCGGCGCGGGGCAAGACTGCGGCGTGTTGGAAATCGGGCCGGGCGTGGGTTCGCTGACCGTCGAACTGGCCCGACGCGCCGCGAAAACGGTGTCCGTGGAACTCGACCGCGCCCTGTTGCCCATCCTCGCCGAAACGCTGTCGGACTGCCCCAACGCGGAAATCGTAGCGGGGGACGCGCTCAAACTCGACCTCGCCGCGCTCGCAACGGAAAAATTCCACGGCCTGACGCCCATCGTCTGCGCGAACCTGCCCTATAACATCACCTCGCCGATACTCGAAAAGCTCATCCAAACGCCGCGCTTTCAGCGCGTGACCGTACTGCTACAAAAGGAAGTGGCGGAACGTCTGTCGGCCCCGGACGGCTCCGGCGACGGCGGCGCCTTCTCGCTGTTCCTGCGCTACCATATGGAACCGGAATTACTCTTCGCGGTCTCGCGGGAGAACTTCCTGCCGCGTCCGAAAGTCGATTCCGCCGTCTTGCGCTGTACGCGCCGGACGCGTCCCGCCGTGGAGGTAGCGGATGAAGCGTACTTTTTTCGCGTCGTGCGGGGGGCGTTCCTGTTGCGGCGCAAGACGATTGTAAACAGTCTCGCGGCGGCCCTGCCGGAACTCTCCAAGGACGCCATACGGAACGCGGTCACGGCCTGCGGACTGTCCGAAACCGTGCGCGGAGAACGTCTCACGCTACAAAACTTCGCCGACTTGTCCCGCTATCTACAAGCCGCGCAAGCGTAAAACGTAACGACGCCGGAAGCGTGGGGGAACGCTCCCGGCGTTATGTTACCAACTGTACGTTGTAAGGACACCTTCAGGAAATGCGTTTTCTGATACTTCTGCATGAACTGAAAAACTTACGCTTTTTAACTTCTCACAAGCATAAAAAGCCCCTTTCCCAATAATTGTTACGCTGTCAGGAATAGTAACACTTGTTAGGTCTGTGCGACTGAACGCATACCATCCAATATATGTCACACTATCGGGAATATGAACAGTTTTCAGTTTTACACAATAAGAAAAAGCATATCTGCCAATATATGTCACACTATTAGGAATATTAACACCTCTCAACTCCGTACACTCAAAGAAGGCATACCGACCGATTGAGGTTACACCATCTTGAATCTCTATATGAACTATTGTTCCTCGTTCGTCTTCCCATGGGGTACAGAAAGTATCTGTTGTACTTTCCCAGTAGAAATTCCACATAGACCCGTTGCCAGAAATCGTTAAAACACCGTTTTTGTCCAGCGTATAATTAACGTTATCGCCACATTCGCCGCGCTTGATAATCTCCACAGGCAGCGGTTCCAGTGTCGCTTGTGGTATCGGCGCGGGTTGCGCTTGTGCTTTGGGCGTTGTAGACTTCGGCGCGGGTTGTGTCTCCCTGTTCAACGCCTTCGCAATCTGCTTTACAAGCCGTTGTATGCGCTTTTCGTCAGGTTGCGCGGGGAATTTCACGCTTTGCGTATGAATGAGGTAATACTCTACCCAATCTTTCCGGGTAAAATCGCCCAATTCCAGCGGGAGAATAAGGATATTTTCTTTCTTATTTACCCGGCTGAACGCTATGCCCACTTCGTTTTCGATATGTTCCGAATGGTACACGTTATCATTGAGAACGAGCAAAAACAAGCGGCAATCGTGAATTTGATTAGGAATCTCCCGGGCAAAATTTCCGCCTAACGTCATATCCCGCCTTGCGCACCAAGCGGAAATTCCGGCGTCATCGAGGGCGTCGGCGATTTGTTCGGCGAGTTCCCCCGCGCTTTCTTCGTGATAGCTGATAAACACGTCGGCCACGTCCGCCGCCCCCTTTCCCGCTTGCGCCGACAGTATACCACATTTTCCGCGCCGCGTCTATGGGTTTCGATAAAAAATCCCCGCGAAAGAGGGAGCAAGCCTTCCTTCGCGGGGAATCGTTATCCGTTGACGCGGACGCTTATTCGCCGACGTATACGGACGCCTGTTTCCGGTCGCGGCCCAGACGCTCAAAGCGTAAGACGCCGTCGGCGCGGGCGTAGAGGGTATCGTCACTGCCGATTCCGACGTTGAGGCCCGGGTGAATCCTCGTGCCGCGCTGACGCACTAAGATGTTGCCCGCCTTCACGAATTGCCCGTCGGCGCGCTTGGGGCCGAGACGCTTCGCCTTGGAATCGCGTCCGTTTTTCGTCGAGCCGCCGCCCTTTTTATGGGCGAAAAATTGCAAACCAATCAGAAGCATGGTAAATTCCTTCCTTTCCTGTCATGATGTTTCGGTGTCCTCGTAGACTTCCACGGAGTCCGGATACTCGTTGTGCAGTTGCGACAGGTAGACCATCAGCCCGGTCATCAGGGCCTGTACGGTCTCCTCCAACTCCGGGGACAGTCCGCCCGGGAGACGGAACGTCAGCGACGGCGTTTCGCCCTCCCGAATCCGTACCGACGCCGCCAAGCCTAATACGTCGTTGACGACGATTTCCGCGTAGCGGATGGCGCCGGTTACGGCGGAACAGACAATATCGCTTCCGGCGTCGTCGTAACCGCTGTGTCCCCGCGACGTAAACCCGGCGATACGGCCTCCGTCGGTGCGGAATGTGATAGTGGTCATAGGTCAGGCGTTAATCTTGCCGATTTCCACCTTGGTGTAGGGCTGACGGTGTCCCTGACGCCGACGGTAGCCCTTCTTGGGGTTGTACTTGAACACGCGGATTTTCTTCCCCTTGCCGTTCTTGACAATCTTGCCCTCCACGGACGCGCCCTCTACCACAGGCGCCCCGAAACGGACGTTGTCGCCGTCCAGAACAGCTAATACGCGGTCAAACGTGACGGTGTCGCCCGCTTCCTGTTCCAGCTTCTCAATGTAGATAACGTCGCCTTCCGCCACCTTGTACTGTTTGCCTCCGGTGACAATAATCGCGTTCATCTCCGGTTCCACTCCTTTATAACGGTCTCGCTCTCGCGGGCGGTCTCCGTTGGGAGACGCTTCCAACCCGTTCAAAGCGGTTTTCCTAGTATATCAGCCGAAAATGGAATTGTCAATGATTTTCTTTGAAAAAATCGCGGCGGTATGTGTGCAGTAATTGTTGGGAAGTTGCGGAGTTCGCCCCCCCTCTGTCGCTACGCGACATTTCCCCCCGGAACGGGGGGAAATAAACCTGTCAGCGTTGCGACAAAAAGCCCTCCCCCTTTGGGGGAGGGTGGCGCGTAGCGCCGGGTGGGGGT
>JAFSOM010000140.1 GCA_017447005.1 Oscillibacter sp. | reverse complement strand
TGTGCGTAAAGTTTTTGTTGGCAAGCGAATATCCGAGAGAAAACCCCCTCCCCCTGACCCCCTCCCCTTTCAGGGGCGGGGGAACGCTCCAATATGCGTAAAATCTTAAATTTTGGATTTTTAGCGCGTTTTCGATTGAGATTTGTTTTTCTTATCGACCTTTCGGATTTCGTTCCCCCGTCCCTGAAAGGGAAGGGGGACAGGGGGAAGGGTTCGATTTCGCGCAACTTGCCAACGATTCCTACACGCGGACTGCGCGGCGGCGGTGTCTTGACAGATTCCCGGGAAGGGCCTATAATGTACGGATGCCGCAATCGTTTTTCCGCCGCGTGAAAAGCCGTCTCCGCCGCTTTGCGCGTTATGTTTGAGGGGTTGTCCGTATGAAAAGGCGTAAAATCAGCCTCACGACGAAGGCTGTCATTCTCATTTCCGCGCTGTTGCTATTGGTCAATCTCGCGCTGGGTTCGGTTCTGCTCAACCGCTCCCGGGCGCTCATGCGAACGCTTATCGACGAGCGCATGATGGATATTGTCACCACGTCGGCGGATACGCTCGACGGCGACGCGCTGAGGCGTATCGGCCCCGACAGCGCGGGCACGCCCGAATATCAGGCGATTTACGACGCGCTGAAAGTCTTTCAGGACAACATCGCCTTTGACTTTATCTATACGATTCGGGACATGGGCGACGGGACGTTTATTTTTCTGGTGGACCCCCACCCGACGGACCCGGGGGAATACGGCGGCCCTGTCGCGGTCACGGACGCGCTCAAAACGGCGGCGCAAGGCGTCCCCGCCGTGGACGAGGAGCCGTACCGCGACGCGTGGGGGCGGTTTTACAGCGCCTATTGTCCCGTGTTCGATTCCGCCGGAGAGGTCGCCGGAATTGTCGCGGTGGACTTCAACGCCGCATGGTACGAGGGGCAGTTATCCGGTTACGCGGGCACGGTCGTATTGTTCAGTCTGTTGTCGCTGTGCGTGGGCGGCGCGGTGGTCTTTATGCTGACCTCAAAAGTGCGCGGACGGCTTCGGGACTTGAACGCGGAACTGGGCGAACTCAACGGCGATATGGCCCAACTTCTATGGGATTTGCGCGTTACGCCGGACAGCCCCGCCCCCGACGCGCCGCCGCTCCATGCGCAACCGTCCGCGGACGACGCCAAACGCTCCGCGGATGAAATGCTCGAACTCGGCGAAAGCATTCATTCCATGCGCGAGACGGTGCGAAAATACATGGAACATATGCGCGCACAGGCGAACAGCATGATTACGTCGCTTGCGGCGGACTACCGCAGCGTGTACTATATCGACTTGGACACCGGGGAGGGAATCTGTTACCGGGCGCATTCCAAGCTGGATAACGGCTTGCGGGAGGGCGAACATTTCTCTTTCCGCGACGTTTTCACGGACTACGCCAACCGCTACGTCGCGGAGAGCGACCGGGAGGGTTTTTTACGTATCCTTGACCCGGCGGTTATCCGGGCGGAACTGGAGAAGGAGCCGATTCTTGTCTACCGCTATCTTATCGTCAAGGACGGGCGCGAATCCTATGAAACGTTCCGTATGGCCGGGGTACGGCGTCCGGGAGAGGGCGAGGACGACGTAATCCACGCGGTGGGCGCGGGGTTCGCGGACGTGGACAGGGCCACGCGGGAAACCTTGGCGCAACGGCAGGCCCTCAGCGACGCCTTAGCCGCGGCGGAGGAGGCGAACAAGGCGAAAACCGCGTTTTTGAGCAGTATGAGCCACGAAATCCGCACGCCCATGAACGCCATACTCGGCCTTGACAGCATTGCCCTCAACGACCCGAATCTACCCGAAAGTACGAGAACGCACTTGGAGAAAATCGGCGTGTCCGCGCAACACCTCCTCAGCCTGATTAACGATATTTTGGACATGTCCCGCATTGAAGCCGACCAAATGTCGCTCAAAAGCGAGGAGTTCTCCCTGTCCGGACTGCTGGCGGACATCAACGCCATGCTGGACAGCCAATGCCGCGAGAAGGGCCTAACCTACGACTGTCACATCATCGGACAACCCGGAGACTATTACATTGGCGACGACACCAAACTGAAACAGGTTCTCATTAACATTCTGGGCAACGCCGTCAAGTTTACGCCTAAGGGCGGCGCCGTCACGCTGAACGTCGAACGCGCCGCGCAGTTTGACGGAAAATCCGCGTTGCGTTTCGCCGTCAAAGATACCGGAATCGGCATGGACAAGGCCTTTCTTCCCAAACTCTACAAGGCGTTCAGTCAGGAGGATTCTTCCACGACCAGCAAGTACGGCAGTACGGGAATCGGGCTTGCCATCAGCAAAAACATCGTGGAAATGATGAACGGCAAAATAGAAGTCGAGAGCGAAAAGGGCGTGGGCACGACGTTCACCGTCACGGTCACGCTGATAGACGGGCGGCGCGACGTTTCCCAAGAGGAAAGCGCGTTCCGTCTCGTCGGCCTGCACGCGCTCGTCATTGACGACGACCCCATCGCCCGCGAACACGCGCAATTGACTTTGTCCAACGCCGGCGTAACTTCCGAAACGGCGGCGTCCGGCCCCGAAGGCGTCGAAATGGTTCGCCTGCGTCACGCCCGCCGCGAACCCTATGACCTGATTCTCATCGACTGGAAAATGCCCGATATGGACGGACTCGAAACCTCACGGCAAATCCGGCAAATCCTCAACGGGGAATCCGCCGTCATTCTCCTGACCGCCTATAACTGGGACGACGCGCTCGACGAGGCGTTACAGGCCGGCGTCAACAGCTTTATCGCCAAGCCCTTGTCGTCGGCGAATCTCTTTGACGAGTTCCGGCGGGCCGTCCGGAAGAATACGCAAGCGGCGCCGCCTCATAAAGCCGACCTCACGGGCCGCAGAATCCTGCTCGCCGAAGATATGCCTATCAACGCCGAAATCATGATGGATATTCTGGATATGCGGGAAATGGAAGTCGACCACGCCGAAAACGGGAAAATCGCCGTGGACATGTTCGCGTCTCATCCCGAAGGCTGGTACGACGCGATTCTTATGGATCTGCGCATGCCCGAAATGGACGGCCTTGACGCTACCATCGCAATCCGGGCCATGAGCCGCGCCGACGCGAAAGCCATTCCCATTATCGCTGTCACGGCGAACGCGTTCGACGAGGACGTACAGCGCAGTTTACAGGCGGGTCTCAACGCGCACTTGAGCAAGCCCGTGGAGCCGGATACCCTCTTTTCCACGCTGGAACAACTGATAAAGTAAACGCGTCCGCGACAAAAGCCCTCCCCACGTCCGGGAAGGGCTTTTCGTATTGCCTATGCGACGGCTAATCAGATACGCGCCTCGTCAAAAACTTTCGTGACGGCGCTTTCCGGCTCCTGCGTGGCCAGACTTGCCGCGACAATCGCCACGGACGCCAGCAGAAACGCGGGCAGAAGTTCGTAAATGCCCCACGCGCCGCCCATGGGGGCTATGAGGAACTTCCAGACGAACACCATACCGCCGCCGACGAGCATGCCCGCCAGCGCGCCCCACTTATTGGAGCGGCGCCAGAAGAGCGCGAACAGTACCGTAGGCCCGAACGCCGCGCCGAATCCGGCCCACGCGAACGACACCACGCGGAACACGGAGCTGTCCGGATTCCACGCCAGAAATACGCCTACAACCGCGATACAAATGACCGTGGCGCGGGCAATCACCATCGAGGCCGCCGCGTTGAGTTTCACGCCGAAGCAGTCCTGCAATAAGTCCTGCGACACGCTCGACGCCGCCGCCAGTAACTGCGAATCCGCCGTGGACATCGTCGCGGCGAGAATGCCCGCCAGAATCACGCCCGCTATAACCGCCAACAGAATGCTGTGACGGCTCATCAAGTCCGCCAGTTTGACGATAATCGTCTCGGAATCGGCGGAAGTCGTCAGGTACGGAACTTTCCCCGCCACCGACACGCTGTAGCCGATAACGCCAATCAGCGCCGCGATAACCATCGACACCGCCGCCCATATCGACGCGATACGGCGCGAAACCGACAGCTTTTCCTCGTCCTCAATGGCCATAAAGCGGAGGAGGATATGCGGCATACCGAAGTAGCCAAGGCCCCACGCCAGCGTGGAAACAATGCTCAAACCGCCGAAGGACGCCGCCTCTCCGGTTGCCGGGTCATAGCCCTGCGTGAGATTGAGGTAGCCGGGAAGAGCGCGGGCGTTTTCCATCACGACGCCCATGCCGCCCGCCTGCGCCACGCCGAAGAATACGACCACGACCAGCGCGATACTCATAAAGATACTTTGAATTAAGTCCGTCGTGGACACCGCCAGAAAGCCGCCCAGAACCGTATAGGCGATGATAATCACCGCGCCCACGACCATGGCGAGATGATATTCCACGCCGAAGAGACTGTTGAAGAGCGTGCCGACGGCCTTGAAGCCGGAAGCCGTGTAGGGGATGAAGAAAATCAGAATCACGAACGCCGCGATACAGGACAGGATATTCTTGGAATCGCCGTAACGCCGGGAGAAGAACTCCGGCAGGGTAATCGCGCCGAGTTTGGAGGAGTACCGCCGGATACGCCGCGCCACAATCAGCCAATTTAAGTACGTGCCGACCGCAAGGCCGATAGCCGTCCAGCCGACTTCCGCCACGCCGCATAAATACGCCAGTCCGGGCAGGCCCATCAGCAGATAACTGCTCATGTCGGAGGCCTCCGCGCTCATGGCGGTGACGATAGGGCCGAGTTTGCGTCCGCCCAGATAAAACTCATGGGCGTTGTCGCCGCTCCCGCGCTGACTGAACCATACGCCAATAAAGACCATGCTCATCAGATAGAGCACGATAGTCGCAATAATCAGGAATTGCGCGCTTGTCATGTTAGATTCTCTCCTTTACCTTACATAATCCGGCCCGAAAGCCGACGGGACGCTTATCATAACACACTTTACAGTAGAATGAAATA
>JAFSOM010000139.1 GCA_017447005.1 Oscillibacter sp. | reverse complement strand
GGCCTGCCCGCTAACTTGTGTCTCCTTTGGCTATTGTATACAAGTCTGGAAAAGATTGCAACCCTTTTTTTGAAAATCTACATTAAGAACCTGTATTCATAGACGTTTTGCGCCGTTCTATCGTGCGTTCCGCCGCTATATTACGGCATTTTTGGCACCCTTTTCTGATGAAAAAATTGGCGCGTTTCGCCTTTGAATACAGCTTCTAAATGGCGTTGTATTCCTTTTTGCCTTTGATGCGGATGGAGAGACGACTCCGTAAAGAAAAACACGCACGATTTTTTCAGCGGCTTTTCAAAATTTCCGCGTCAAAAGCGAAGGAAATCCGTTCCCACGTCCGGCGTCAGGATTATCACGTCTTCGGACGGCGAATTTCGTTCCGTATCCGGCAGTATAGTCGTCCTACTTGAAAACCATATAGAGTCTCGAATGCATCGCGTTCTTAAAATGCCGAAATTACGGAACTTTAGGTCAAAAGAGATTCAGTGTTTAACAGCATCTCAACTCATTGAATTTGAATCTCAAGTAGGATGACTATAACCATCTGAGCGGTCTGTTGTCTCCAGACTGTTCCATGAGATTGAACTTCAGCACATAGTCCGGGAAATTCCGGTAGACTGCGTTCATCAGCGCGGCGGCGTCTATCTGCGGACACTCCCGCATTGCGCGGTACGTTCGCCCAAACTCAAAGACCGCGAGACATACCGCATTTTCGGGGAAGAGCAGACAGCTGAAGCCGTCCGCGTTCCCTTGCGCCTGCCCTACGACATAAGGCGAGAATACATCGTCCCATACCGGATACGCGACCGCCATCGCGGTTTCAAGGCGGTCTGTCTGAAACCAGAACACCCCGTTCATGAGAACTTTGTAACGGATGAGGTGTCCGTATGGGGTCGTTTCGGGCGGCGGAAAGGCTCCAAAATATTCGGGGCATTCCTCCATGCCGTCAAGAGCGGTTTCCCGCAGGGATTCCCTGTCCTCATCCGAAACGCTCTCCCGCATTCGATATCGCCGTATCTCGTATTGGATTATCTTGCGTACCTGTCGTTCCGCATCCATCGGGTAAAGCAGATACTCCGGACACCCCGGAATCGCAGTCCCATACGCTTTCGCCTCGGCAGGGATAGCATCCGTATCCTTTTCCACGACGTAAAACTCCATCCCTCTCCGTTCGCCGCCTCCGTATGTGGAGACATACCAGACGCCGGGACATTCCTCCTCCGTGTCGCGTACCTCGCCAATCGCCGTCTCCAGCGCGTCCGAAGCCGGAAAGTCTGTCCGTTCCGCGCCGCGCCCGTATTCGTCCATCCTGAACGCCTCCCGTTTCCTGATTTTTATCGGTTAAACTGCGCGGTTTTCACTGAAAATCACGTAAAATACGCGCAAATCTGAACTTTAGGCGCATACAACGCAATAGTGATTCCGTTATGACCGGATGGAACTCAGACCCCATCGCCCCTGTTTTTCGGGCTTTCGGAGGCGTTTTCCCGCGTGTCATGACGCGAAAATCCGGTCGGGCGCAAAAAAATTCGGGCTTCCGGCCTGATTTTCACGCTCTTCTTTGAAATTTTACGCGAATCGGCGGCTTTTTGCGCTTGACAAGCCGCTTTCCAACGGTTACAATAAGGGCGTAATGAGGGGGTGTCGGCAGGGCAATATACAACGGAATCACTATTTCGTTATCTTTACATCACACGACAAGACCAAGTTTCTCCATCCGGCGTTCGTGTTCCGCGCCGCTCTCCATAATGTAAATTCGCGTGGTGTTAATGCTGGCGTAACCGAGGAGGTCCGCCAGTTTCGCTATGTCCTTCTCCATCCGGTAGAAGGTCACGGCGAACAGGTGGCGGAAGTTATGCGGGAACACTTTCCGGGCGTCCACGCGAGCCGCCGCGCACACTCCCTGAAGTTCCCTCCAGATGTTGGAACGGTTCAGGGGCTTTCCGCTTCTCGTCACGAACACAGCCCCGGACTTGACGCCCCTTTCGGCGCAGTAGGCCAGCAGTTTCTCCCGCAGTTTCCGCGGAATCATGATAACGCGCCGTTTGCCCTTGCAGTCTACGACCGCCCTGCCGCTGTGGAGCGATTCCACGCTGACAAACCGCAGTTCCGACACGCGGAT
>JAFSOM010000138.1 GCA_017447005.1 Oscillibacter sp. | reverse complement strand
TGTTCCGGCGTCAGGCGGTAGCGTTCGCAATGCGTATTGCTCCTGCGGATTCCGCAGTAAAGGCAGTCGTTTTTACAAATATTGCTAATTTCCAGCAGTCCCCTTGTATAAACCGCGTCGCCGTAAACGCGCTTACGCTCTTTTACCGCCAACGCCGCCAACAGTTCCGCCGCGTCCGGCGTCCGTTCCCGGATGAGCGTCTTGTAGTCCGCAAGCGACAGGCGGCGGCGTTCGGCAAGCGTTTCAATCTGTCCGCGCAACGATTCTTTCATCTTAACGTTCCTTCAACGCGTTTTCCGGGGCGTAAACGGTCTTAGCGGTAACGCCGGGCAAGCGTCCCAATTTCCCCGACAGCGCGGAAATGACGCTTCCGGGCGCGTCCATGGCGACGCTGATAATGTTGACATCCCGCTCACGATAGGGAATGCCCATACGCCCGATGATATAGTCTCCGTATTGGTGAAGGAGTTCGTTCAACGCCGCCACGGAAGCGCCGTCCCGGACGATAAGCGCTAATAAAGCCACGCGGTTTTCCGTTTCCATGCCGTTCGCCTCCCGCGACGAGTTTCGCCGTTTCGCCTCCTCATTTTAGGGAGCGTTTGACCGCTTTCGACTATAGCATACTGTCCTGTTCCTGTCAAGAATGTCGACGGAACAATTCCTGCCGGATTTCTTGTAAGGCGTTCGGGCTTTATCCGCGCTTTACTTCATCAATCCAGCCTCGTAGACCTTATCTTGGAAACGGGCTTTCTCGCCACGCAGTGCAGACGGAGACCCTTTCTCCACTGAACGGTTTCCGGCGTCAGCCCCGCGTTTTCGCACAGTTTGCGAACTTCCGCGCAGGTATAGACGCGCACGTCCCCGTGTCCCAGCAGATGAATGAGCGGCATTTCCAAACGGTTCGCAATCCACGCCATCGGCGCCGACATCGTCATGTCGCGCAGAATCAGCCGCCCGCCCGGACGCAGGACGCGGAATACGCTGTTGAAAAACGCCTGCGGGTCGGGGTAGTGATGAAAACTCATCGAACAGATAACCGCGTCAAAGCTGTCATCCGCGAACGGGAGACGCTCGCAGTCGCCCAGAACGAACGAGGCGTTTTTCAGTCCTTTGGCCCGCGCCGCCGCAATCATGTTCGGCGACAGGTCAATGCCCGTATAACGCCGCTCCGGGTAGCGCTCCGACAGCAGCGACAACATCGGCGCGGTTCCGCACCCGCAGTCCAGAAGCGTTTCAAACGGCTCCTTGTCCAGTTCCTCCAGAATCGGCGGGTAGTCCTTTTTGCGCAGTTCGTAAACGCCCGCGTGTCCGCTCTCGTACTTCTCCGCCGCCCGGTCAAACAATGTCGCGTTCCATCTGGACAATCTGCCCGTACTTGTCTTTTGGGGAAACCCGTACCGCATACGGGCGGCGACGGTTCCCGGAGAGTTTTACAATCGTTCCGGTTCCATTGGCACGGCGCATAAAAATTGCTCCTTCCTATTGCGTCGCGCCCTGTTCTGTGCTATACTGCCAAACAGGGCATATGATTTTTTCGTTCGTCTGCCTTATCGCCGTTCCCGTCGTTGCAACCGCACGGGAACGGACTTTTCATTTTAACAACGCTTTCCATTTTTGCCGCCCTCTGTTTTCGGTACGCCGTGACAGAGGACGGCTATTTTATAGGCTTGTCTAAAAACGACATTGTGGGTCTGTTGACAAAGTCCTTCCCATTTATCCTGTTATGTGGTATAATAGCGATTAGAGGAGGGATAGAAAATGCAGCTCAAACTCCATATGATTACCATAGAGGATTTGGTTCCGCAGGATCATTTTCTACGGAAATTGGAAGCGGAGCTGGACTTCTCATTTGTATATGAAATCACCGCTCCGCTTTACAGTAAAAAATACGGTCGCCCTCCCATTGACCCGGTCGTCATATTGAAATATCTGCTGGTCGGTTTTCTGTACGGTATCCCGTCGGAACGCCAGATAGAACAGCGGATACGAACAGACGTAGCGTTACGGTGGTATCTTGGGCTGGATTTGTTTGACCGCGTGCCGGATCACAGCACAATTTCGCAGCTTCGGCGGCGCAAGCCGACATTCCGCAAGATATTCCGCAGATTGTTTGAGGAAGTCGTGCGCCAGTGCATTGAAAAAGGGCTGGTCAGCGGACGACTGGTCGCCACGGATTCCACGCATGTGAAAGCGAACGCGTCAGTGGCATCGGAAGAACTCGTGGAAACGCGGGAAACGCCCGCCGCATATCTGGAGCGTCTGGATACCTATGAACAGGAAGCGGCGGAAGAGTTTACGCGCAAGACTGGAAAGAAACATCGGCTCAATCGAAAAAAGGCGGTAAAAAAATGCGGACGCAAAGACAAGAAACGCGTCAGCAAAACTGACCCGGAGGCGGGCCATATGAACCGTCCCGGCAAGCCTGTGGGGCCGCATTATCTTTCCCACCAGACACTGGATACGGATCACGGAATCATATTGGATGTGACCGTCACTCCGGGAGATGTCAACGACGCGGTTCCGTATCTGGATCAGATAGAGCGTATCCACAAGAACGTCATTCCGCTTCATGCGGCGACTGCGGACGCGGCTTACGATTTTCCTCTGGCCCATCGAACGCTGGAGGATTTGGAAATATCGTTTTACGCGCGTCCGCAAATACAGCCTGACAACGCAAAAACGGATATGAAGCGAGATTCCTTTGTCTATGACGAAGAAAAGGACGTTTACGTTTGTCCAAACGGAAAAATATTGAAACTGACCAATCTGCAACGCGGGAGCAGCGGATTAAGTCTGCTGTATCGTCCGGAGCGGTCGGACTGCATGGCCTGTCCTATGCGGGAAAAATGCATGACGAAAAGCGGGAATGTCCGCACTGTTTCGCATAGCTATTTCCATAAATCCGTCCGGCAAGACTATGATAAAATAGAAACGCCAGTTTACAAGGACGCGCTTCGAAAGCGGCAAATCTGGTGCGAGGGAACCTTTGCGATACAGAAGCGCGGTCACAATTTGACACGCGTCTTACGACGGGGATTAGAGGCAGCGGAAGACCACTGTCTCCTTTCGGCGACCGCATTAAACCTTAAAAGATTGATAAGGGCAATTTGAAGACGCCGAGGGCGTCTTTCTTACGCTTTTGATAGCTTTCCAAACGGCAGAAAGGGCCACTTTGTCAACAGACCCA
>JAFSOM010000137.1 GCA_017447005.1 Oscillibacter sp. | reverse complement strand
TGTCGGCGTGGGACTTGCGCGACATCGGCTGTCAGATTGAGTTGTCGAACACGTACCACTTGCATTTGCGTCCGGGCGACGAGAGAATCAAGGCCTTGGGCGGACTGCACCGCTTTATGAGCTGGGACGGCCCTATTTTAACCGATTCCGGCGGGTTTCAGGTATTTTCGCTGGCCCCGCTACGCAAAATCAAGGAAGAGGGCGTGTATTTCGCGTCCCATATCGACGGGCGCCGGATTTTCATGGGGCCGGAAGAGTCCATGCGAATCCAGTCAAACTTAGGAAGCGACGTTGCCATGGCGTTTGACGAGTGCGTAGAGAATCCCGCGCCGTATGAGTACGCGAAAGCGAGTTGCGAGCGCACGTTGCGCTGGTTGGAACGCTGTAAGGCGGAGCACGAACGTCTGAACGCGGCGCCGGATACGCTAAACCCGCGACAAATGCTGTTCGGAATCAATCAGGGCGCGACGTATGAGGATTTGCGCGTGTGGCATATGGAGCGTATCGCGGAATTGGACTGCGACGGCTACGCAATCGGCGGCTTGGCGGTCGGCGAACCCGCTGAGGTGATGTATCATATCATTGAGGCGGTCGAGCCGTACATGCCGACGGACAAGCCGCGCTATCTGATGGGCGTCGGGACGCCGGTCAACATACTGGAAGCGGTACGGCGCGGCGTGGACTTTTTCGACTGCGTTATGCCGTCGCGCAACGGTCGCCACGGCAAGCTGTTCACGTGGGACGGAACCATCAACATCCTGAACGAGAAATACGCCTCCGACGAACGCCCCGTCAGCGAACGCTGTGACTGTCCGTTATGCCGCCACTACTCGCGGGCGTACCTGCGGCATTTGTTCAAGGCGGAAGAGGTGTTAGCGTTACGTCTCGCGGCGTTGCACAATCTGCGCTTCTACAATGACCTTATGGCGGGTATCCGCGCCGCGATAGAGGCCGGACAGTACGCGCAATTCTACGCCGAATACGTCGAACGTCTGGCGCGGAGAATTTAGAGGGTGATGAATTTGAAAAGAAACGGCTTTTCACAGCAGGATTTTACGCTTGACAGTTTCTTGAATCTCATGGAAAATTACCGGGAGGAATGGAAATTTCGTTCAGAACTCCACTGGAAATTGAACTTTAAGTTCTTTTACGCTGATATTGTTGTGCTATTTTTGCCGAATATATCGACAACATTGGGAATCAATCTATCTAAATTCCCATCTGTTATCTTCCCGATTGTGGCCGCTATCCTATCGCTAATATTTTTATATTTTTCGATAGGAGTTGCAAAAAGAGTTGAGGCGAGCGCGAAAACATACTCAAAGCTGATAAAATCTCTTCCTCCGAATTTACAACGAGTATCTATCCTGAGTTCTGACATTAAAAGAGGGAAGTATTTTAATGTCACGCTTGACCCGGCCTTGTGTTATGCGATGTTTCTTAGCCTGTTCGTATTATCCATTGTGATGATTGTCTACCATCTTAATGCATAAGCGCAGGATTTTCGCAAGAAACCCCTTGCAAAACGGCGTAAGCTCGGCTATAATGGGCGATACCGCCGCGGGAATCGGAACGTTCCCCGGACTACCGCCAACCAACGGAAGGAGAACTTTACCTATGGAAAGTATGCTGATGATTGCCGCTATGATAGCGATTATGTACTTTTTCATGATTCGCCCGGAGAACAAGCGCAAGAAACAGGCGCAGGAAATGCGCGACAGTCTCAAAAAGGGCGACGTGATTACCAGTATCGGCGGCATCGTGGGCAAGATTGTCTACGTCACGCCGAACAACACGGTGATTATCGAGACCAGTGAAGACCGGGTACGGCTGGAAATCGCAAAGTGGGCTGTGTCGAGCTTAGGCGTACAGAGTACGGAACAGGCCGAACCCGTGAAGACGGAGACCGCCGAGACGGATAAGGAGGCCGTATCGCTGGACAAGGCGCAGACGCCGGAAGAAGAGGCGAAATAAGCCGTAAGGACAGGCAATAACGGACGCTCCCCGGCGATACGGGACGCGGAAAGAGGCATAATGAACCATCCCCGGGCATACGCTGACATAGGCGCGTGTCCGGGGAGGTTTTTGTATGACGACGACGGAAAAAACGACGGTACGCCGGAAATCCGGCGCCTTATGGGTTATCGTAGCGCGGGGCGTGTTGTTATCCCTGTTAGTATGGGCCTGCGGTACGGGCTTGCTTGCGGGCGTGATGACCGCCGGGGTTATCGGGGAGGAAAGCGCGTTCCCGATTCTGCTGGGCCTGACAGCGTTCGCGGCGTTTCTGGGCGCGGTCAGCGTGGTACGCCATACGCCGTGGGGTTCGCTGATGTCGGCGGCGTTCGTGGCGGCCTGCTTTACGACGCTGTTACTGTGCATGGGGCTGTTAAGCTGGCGACAAATCGCGTGGGGCGGTCACGGCGGACAGTTGCTCGCGTGGTCGACGGCGGGCGGAATCGCGGCGGGAATCCTAGGGCGTCGGCGTCCGAAGAAACGCCGCAGAACGTGGTAACACGTAATGTCATGAGCTGAAACGTCCGCAAAGCCCGCCCCCTGTCCCCCTCCCCTTTCAGGGGCGGGGGAACGATATTTGAAGCGTAAAATCTATGAGCTTACGTCGCAAGTTACGGGAAGTTCCCCCTGAAAGGGAGATTTAGGGGATTCGGCGCAAAGTTCATAATATTCGTGACATTAACGATAATCCATATCAATTTCGGAAAGCTGTAGAATCTTGGCGCCGGTCGTGGACGTGATTTCAAGGCGGTAGTAGTCGAATACGGGCGCCTCGCCGCTGAAAGAGGTCGTATGTTTCAGGTGATTGCGGTCGTCATGCTCCTCGAATCCCGCCGGATTCATTTCCCCTAGAATCGTCCATACGCCGTCGCGCCGATTTTCGCGGTCAGTGCCTAAAAGACGCCACGAACCCGGATTCCGTCCGGGATACTTGTCATGATTGTCGGCGGAAGTCAGGGAGAAATGCGCCACGCTTCCCGGGTTCGCCATTTTCCATTCGACATAGGCGGTATTGTTCAGAATCAGACACCATTTCGTATCGGGGTCGCCGTCGAACAGGGCGGTATAGTTGCGCTCGTCGTCGAATCCGGGCGTACCCGTCAGGGGCGTCGCCGAAAAGCGCACGGGCACGTTTTTCATATAACCGTCGTTGAGTTTGGCGGCGGCGAAGTCGTAGCTGTTCAGTCGGAGCGATTCCAGCGCGACGCATTCGGCGAACATCCAGCGCACGTCCTTGACGCGCCCCATATTGAATCCGCTGATGTCCAGCGCTTTGAGCTTGGAGCAGTTGCGGAACATGGAGCGCATATCCGTGACGGCGGCGGTATGGAATCCGGTCACGTCGAGCGATTCCAGCGCGGAGCAGTAACGGAACATGGATTCCATATCGGTGACGGCGTCGGTATCGAAGCCGCTGACATCCAATTCCGCAAGGTTACGGCAGGAATCAAACATCGCGCTCATATTCGCGGCGCGGGAGGTGTCGAAAAGGCCGTCAAAACGGAGGGATTGCAGATTCTCGTAGCCGCAGAACATCCCGGAACAGTCGGCGGGGGCGTAGACGCCGTTCTCGGCGGAGATGTAGAGGTCGAAGGGCGGCTGGGCTTTCAGCGTCCACGCCAATACGGAGCGGTCTTGCGCCTCGGAAACGTCCCACGCGCTGTCGGGGGCCTTGGACGGGTCGGAGAGGAACGTAACGGAGGCAATTTGCCCGCGTGTCACGTCGGAGCCGAACACGGGACTGTCTTTCGCCTCCTCGCTGACGACCGAAACCGGGTCCGGCATAAGCGTATGCTTTTCGCTCTCGGATTCCGTTCCGTCGCCGGATTCCGTCCCGGTATCGGATTGCGCGTCGGATTTGGTATCGCCGTCGGCGCCGGATTGCGCGTCGGGGCCGCCGTCCGTGACGGATTGCGCGTCGGATTCGGTATCGCTGTCCGCGTCGGATTGCGCGTCGGCGTCGGTGTCGCTCTCGTTGCCGGACTGCGTCACGGTCTCGGTATCCGTCTCGGCTTGCGCGGCGGATTCGTCGGACGCGTCGGAGACAGGCGGGAGGGCGTCGGGCCGCGCCCCGCAACAGCTTAAGGAGACCAGTACGGTCAGCAGTAACAGCAGGGGCCACGGGTTGACGGGCGTCCATAATATTTTTGGCAACTTGTTATGGAGTGTATGTAACATGGGGCGGGAACTCCTTAAAGGAAGATAAGCGGCGGGAAAACGCCGCCGGAAGGGTTCAGCATATAGGAAACTATCATAGCGCAAAGGGCGGGAAAAGTCAATGACGGTTTTTCACGGATTGCGTCGAAAAAATTCCCATTTTCTGGGAAATGTCCGCCCGACGCGCATACATAAACAGGCAATTCGTAACATACAATGCCGGAGACACCGCCCTTGACGAAAATTCCGCGTCAAAAGGGCGAATCAAAAAACCATGCCCGGAGGTGACGAACCTTTGAAAAACACGAACCGCACCGGAGACGGTTTCACGCCGCTTTTGCGCCTGTCCTTCTGCTTTATTGTCGGCGCGTGTCTGGGACAGGTTCTCGCCCGCCTGTACCCTGACGCCGCCGCGCCCGAATTGCGCCAATCCCTGACCGATTACTACCGCAACCGCGAAAGCGTGACGTTCGACGCCTCCCTGACGCTGGTCACGCTCCGGACATGGTTTCGCGGGCCGTTACTGGCGTACTTATGGGGCTTTACCTCCTTAGGCGTCCCGCTGTCCCTCCTTACGGCGACGGCCTACGGCTTTCTGCTGTCCTTCTCCGTGGGATGTTTCGCGGCGGCGTTCGGCTGGGATGGAATCCTGTTAAGCGCGGCGGCCATGGGCATTCGCGTCTTGATTACGTTGCCTTGTTTCTTTCTGCTCTCGCTTACGTCCATGGAGCGCGCCGCGTGGCTGTTCCGTCTGACCTCGGCGCGTGGGCCTCACCGGGAAGCGCGTCCGAATCGGCGCGTATGCGTGGCGCTGTGCGCGGCGGTCTTAATGGCGGGCGCGGCGCTGGATTTGACCGTCACGCCGCGTCTGTTGCGCCTTACGCTCGATTGGCTGACCAGTCCCGCCCGGACAGGCTTCCCATGACATGCGTCGCGGAGCGGGAAGAACGCCGCACGGATAAGGAACGGCGTCTCCCGTCGCGCATTCAGAAACAGCGCTGACATTTCGTATAGCCTTCGCGCTCCAGTTCCTCGATACTCTTGTTTGTCCATTGGCGGTTATGGTCCGCCATTTCAAAAACGGAAGAGCAAGACGGCTTGTGTATTTTCATGGTGTTCGTGTTCAGCGCATACGAAAACGTCGCTGACGTGGAAGGGGCGGAATCTTCCGCGCTCTCCCACGACTTGACCGCCGTTTCCTGCGCGCTTACGCTTTTCTGATAATTCTGAAATACCGTCGCGACGATTATCACTATCAGCGCGACGACTATCAGCAATACGTTCGGCCCTTTTTGACGATAGTACATGAAACCTCTCCTTTTTCCGGCGCGTTACGAATCGCCGTCCTCCACGACTTCGGCCTCTGGGATGTCCGGTAAGGCGCGGATTTCGTCAAGCAGTTCCTGATAATCGTCGTCGCCGCGTTGACGCAGTTCCACGCGGGCCGTCGAATCCTATGTCCCGCGACAACCTGCAAATCCGTGATGGCGAATTTCCTGTCCTTACAACGCCGTAACGCGCTTTCAAGGGCGGCTTTCGTGCGGAAACGCAACACCACCGTGAATACGGGCTTATGGCGGAGCGTTTTCCCGACGCGGGCGAACGCGACTTCCGTCAGCAGTACCATGACCGCCGCGAGAATGCCGCCCTCATAGAATCCCGCGCCGAGCGCAAGACCGATAATGCCGGACGCCCATAAGCCCGCCGCCGTCGTCAAGCCTTTGATGTCGCTGTCTCTCGTGACGACAATCGTGCCCGCGCCGATAAAGCCCAAGCCGGAGAGAATCTGCGCCCCAAGGCGGGAAATGTCCGTAGGCATATGGAGATTCAGGTAGAGGTACAGTCCCGTCATGGAGGCGACCGTACCGCCAATGCAAATGAGAATATGCGTCCGGATTCCGGCGGGACGGTTTTTATACGAGCGTTCCAGACCAATCGCCGCGCCGCATACGAACGCCAACAGCAACCGGAACAGAACCGTCACGAGGCGCACGTCGCGCAGTCCGTCAAAGATGGAAAGCAAAGTTATCTCTCCTTTCATTCGCCGCGGCGTCAGGAAATCAATTCCCGCACGGAACACACGCACGGCAGTTCCGCCATACTCGACAACAGCGCCGAATGCGACGCGTGGCCCTTCGCCATTTTCAACGACAGTATCGCCGCCGGAAGTTGTCCGTCCTTCTCCTCCGTGCGCTCCACGTCGATTCCAAACAGCGTGGCGCCGTGTTCCCGTATGGCCTGTTTTATCTCCGCCAAATCCGCAATGTCGCGCACTTCCACGGACACCGTAATGTTCCGCAGACGCCGCTTGTAGAGCATTTCCACGGGCGACATGAGTTCCATAGCGACGATAACCAGCGGCACGGCGATAAGTACGCCCTCATAAAATCCTGACCCGGCGGCAATGCCGATACCCGCCGTAACGAACAGGCCGATAGCGGTCGTCAGGCCCGATACCTGCTGATGGGCCACGCGCAAAATCGTGCCCGCCGCCAGAAAGCCCACGCCGTTAATGACCTGCGCCGAAAAGCGCGACGTATCGAATTTAATATCCGCGTAAGCCGCCGCCCACGCCCATTGACCGCCATAGAGCATTTCCCGCTCGTACATAGCAATCAACATTGTCAACGCGGCGCCCGTACAGGTGAGCATATACGTGCGCATACCGGCGCTACGACGCTTTTTAGCGCGTCCGTAACCAATCAGGCCCCCCGGCGCACAGCGCAAGCGCCAAGCGTAAAACCACCGTGGCAAAGTGAAACTCGCGGAGCGTATTCACTCTCCTTCACTCCTTCCCTAATTTATCGGGAAACCGCGTTGGGCGCAAGGTCATTCACTTAAAGGGAGTTTCGAACCCCTTCCCCGGTCCCCCTCCCCTTTCAGGGGCGGGGGAACGGATGTTTCAGGCCGCTGAAAGTTCCGGAAGTCCCCCCTGAAAGGGGGGATTTAGGAGGGTACGCGTAAAGTGAATGACATTGCGTTGGGCGCGGCTTCCCGCCTCTTATCGGATGATATAGGCCTTGAGAATCTGCGCGATATAGGTTGTGTGCGCGTCGCCCTGCGGGTAGAACTTCTCCCGGAGAACGTCCGGCAGTCCGGAAAGCGCCTGCTCCTGCGCGTACAGTACCTTGCATTCCAGCGTCAGCGGG
>JAFSOM010000136.1 GCA_017447005.1 Oscillibacter sp. | reverse complement strand
TCCAGAATATAGCCGTCCGGGGCTTTCGTTTCGGTTAGCGTATAAATTCCCGGCTGGACTTTGGTAATCAGGAACTGCCCGTTATCGTCCGTGCGGTAAATCCCGTTCGTGGAGATTTTGCCGCCGTCGTTATCCAGCGGAATACCATTGGCAGTTGTGACCTTAAACTCCGCGCCCGCAAGCGGCTGTTCCGTCACGGCGTCCAGTTTGCGGACGCTGATTGAGCCTTTCGGCGCGTTATAAAACGTCAACGTCTGCGCGGAAATTCCGCTCCGCATACGGATAGTCTGCGGCGTGGAATCCAGAACATAGCCCTCCGGGGCCTCCGTTTCCTTTACGGTTACGCTAAGTCCGGGGATGAGGTCGGAAATCACAAATCTTCCGTTCTCATCCGTCACGAACATTCCGTTGGAGTTGCCCAAGGGGAGGCCGTGGCTGTCGCTGACAAAGAATCTCGCGCCTTTCAGCGGCGTCGTTGTTCCCGTGGCGTATTTTTGCACGGTCAGCGTGGTCATCGGCTCATTATAAAACACAAGAGTTTGCGTATCGTCCGAGCTTACGACAACAGTCTGGCTACGCGTCGCCTCGTCTATCACATACCCGGAAATAGTGGAAAACTCCGTTACGACAAGCGTTCCGGTCACGCCCGTCAGCAGAATTTCTCCCGCGCTGTCCGTCGTGAAAAAGCCGTTACTGGAAGTCCGTCCGTCGTTGTTCGGAACGTACTCGCCCGTCGCGGTCGTGATACGGAACATCACGCCGGAGAGCGGACTTTGCGTCAAACTATCGAGTTTTTTAATCAGAAGCGAACCTTTATGTAAATAGCGATAAGGAAAGAACCCTATCACTGGCAGGACGAAAACGATATTCTTTTCGTCCTGCCGACGTTTATGTCATGTCCGGCACGTTAAATGTCAAACGTGTCGTCCACGCCGCGCATCTCCATTTCGTCCAGAAAGTTGAAGATAATGCGGATTTCCTGCTTCCTCGCCCGTCCGCGCCCTGTCGCGGAGCCTACGACAATCTTCTTGACGAACTCGTTCACGACAGTGGGCGTCAGTTCGTTGATGTCCACGTACTTTTTCGTCAGGGCAATGAAACGGTTCAGATTGCTGTCCTGTTCCTCCTGACGCTCCACGCGGATTTCCAAAGCGGCAATCTCGGTTTTGAGAGCCTCCTGTTCGGCCTCGTAGCCCTCCGTCATCTTACGGTAACGCTCCTCGCTCAGACCGCCCAGAACCTTGTCCTCGTAGGCGCGGGTGATGAGGGTGTCCAGATTGTCCATACGCTTCCGGGCCTGCGCCAGACGCTTTCTGTCCTTTCGGAGAGCCTTGTCCCGCTCCTCGCGCCGACAGCGGAGCCACTCTTCCTGAAATCCGTTCAGGTCAGTGCGAACAAAATCCACTACGGAGCGAATGCGTTCCAGCACAACCTCTTTCAAGACCGCCTCACGGATATAATGAGGCGTACAGTCGCTTCGGCCTCCCCGGTATTTCGCGCAGAGATAGCAGTCCTGCCGCGTGTCCGTATGGGAGGGGACGTTAAAGTACAGCTTGCTCCCGCAGTCGGCGCACACCAGCAGGCCGGAGAACATCCCATGACGGTCGGCTTTCGCCTTGCGGCGCTTGTTGCCGCGCAACTCCTGAACCCTCTCCCACTGCTCCAACGGAATGATGGCTTCCTGCGTGTCGGGGATTATCGCCATGTTTTCGGGGGCGTTGGGATACCGCTTTTTGAGCTTATAGGACTTGGAAAACGTCTTGAAGTTACAGGCGCACCCCGTATACTCCACGCGTCCCAAAATCGCCGTAATGCTCTGTATCGGCCAGAAGAAGGGATTTTCCGGCATAGGCTGGCCTTTACGCTGGGCGTATAACGCCCGCGCAATCGGAACCCGCTGAAACTCCAGAATTCTGGAAATCTCACTCGGCCCCATCCCGGCGATGGTCATGTCGAAAATGCGGCGCACCACGGCGGCGGCCTCCTCGTCCACAATCCACTTCCCCTTGTCGTTCGGGTCAGCCAGATAGCCGTAGGGGGCCTTGCCGATATGCTTGCCGCTGGCGCTTTTCGCTTTCAATACCGCGCGAATTTTCTTGCTGGTATCTTTGGCATAGAAGTCATTTACGATATTCAAAAACGGAGCGAACTCCTCCGTCTTGCGGTCAATGCTGTCCACGCCGTTGGCGACGGCGATAAAGCGAACGCCGCGCTCCCGGAGCGATATTCCCGCTGTCCAGAAAGACGACTACATTTCAGCCGTTCAGGACAGCATGGAACGCGTTCGCCGCAGTATTGACATGGAAAAACTGGAACGGTTGGCGCGTGACATCCAATGCTATCCGCGTGTGTCCGTATTTGGCATTCTCAAAGGCGAAACAGCGGCGATGAATCTGCAAACGGATTTGGCTATGCTGGGAAAAGCCGCCGTGACAAAACTGCGTTTCGCGGAACAGGCGCAATGCCTCTCCAAAACCGACGCCGACGATTTGCTCATTATTTTCAGCTACACCGGAATCTTTTATGATTACGGCTATCCCCGCAGTCAGGCAAAAGGGAAATCAAGAGCGAAAATATACTTTATCACCAGCGACCCGAAAGCGGAGCAAAGCGGCCTTTACGATGAGGTAATCTGGTTTGAATCGTTGCAAAATCAGGCTTCCCATCCGTACCAGCTTCAACTTGTGGCCGGATTGATTGCCCAAAGCTACGCCCATTTTCTTCAGGACGAGGAAAAGCGGGAATCCGAGACTCCGTGAAAATTTGACGCCGTATGGAAACGCGTCACGCTTCCATACGGCGTTCATTGCCGCGATTTACGCCGGAGTGAAAACAGCGTTCAGTAAAGTTCCGGACGTTTCTTTTTATCCCGTGCCTTATAGAGCGTCATTCCAATCGCCCATGCCAGAAGGACAGCGGATACGCCTACCGCGACCCGGCAACCGAGTTCCCACGGAGCCAGCGTGTAACTGATGGTTGTGCCAACGGAAATGCCGTTCATAGCATTGGAATTAGCGACCATGTAGCACATTTCATGCGTGGCGTTTTGGAGATAGGCCACCGTCGTGGCGCTGGGGCTGTCTTGGTCTACAAAGTTTTTCCGGTTGGATTGCAAACAGGCCGTGCCGCCGTTGCGAATCATCTGGTCAGGGTACATGAAATCATGGAGCGCGTAGTCCGTGAGAGCCGTACCCCGGAAGCCCCATTCGTCCCGCAGGACGGTTTGCAACAAGGCGTTATTTCCTCCCGACCATGTGTTTCCGACACAGCTAAACGCGGTCATGACGCCCGTCGCGGCGCGGAAATCGGAAACCGTATGGGTCTGTCCCTGTTCGTCCGTGTAGCTCAGGTCTGTGACGGCCTCTTTAATGGCAATCTCAAAGGCTTTCAGGTAGACTTCCCGCATGGTCTGCTCCGTCGCCCACGTCATGAGAATCTATTCCGGGTTCTTGTAGCGGTCAAGAGACGCGTCCATGTGCATACCGCAACACCAGCTTCTGGCGAACGCCTCTTGGTCGTTCATGGCGAAATGCTTGATATAGCAGAACACGCCGTAGTCAGCCGCGCCGGATACCTCTTTCGCGCACAGTTTCCCTGCAAGGAAGGGGTCCTCGGAAAAATACTCGAAGTTTCGGCCTCCGAAGAAACTGCGGTGGGTGTTCAAGCCGGGGGCGTACCAGCCGGACATATCGTTGACCGCGCCCTCTTTGCCTACCATTTGACCGATTTCTTCCAGCAAATCCTCATTCCATGTGCAGGCCAGCAAAGCCTCGCAGGGGAACGCCGTCATATAGTAGGTATCGACACGCTTGTTTTCCTCGCCCAGCGCCTGATGCCGGAACGCTTGCGGCCCGTCGTTGTCCAGCGTCGTAGGCTTTCCGTAAGCCGTGAACGATTCCGTCTGGAATCCGGCCTTGCCCAGCAACAACGCCATTTCAGCGGGCGTCCACTGTTCAATGTAACGCGCCCATTCCGGGTCATCGTAATCTTTGCCGCGCAAGTCAATGAGCATTACGCCGTTTTTCTCTCCGTTTAGGGGCATAACCTCCGTATCGTCGTGAAGCGCGATTGCCGCCTTGGTGGAGTAGTTGTTATTGTCGAGAATCTCTTTCAAATCGTCGGGCATGACGCAATCCTCCGGCGAGGGAGACGTAGGCCAGGAAGCCTCAAACCCGGCGGCGCGGTTCATGGTTCTGTCGCCGT
The DNA here is from genome assembly GCA_017447005.1 of Oscillibacter sp. Taxonomy (GTDB): domain Bacteria; phylum Bacillota; class Clostridia; order Oscillospirales; family Oscillospiraceae; genus Oscillibacter. The sequence goes on along the minus strand of JAFSOM010000136.1, from coordinate 1,812 downwards.
TGGAGACGCGCAGATTATTTCCGGTCAGTTCCCGCTCAAAGGCGTTGGTTGCCATCATATAATCGCTTTCGCGGGAGCCGTCGTTGGCGTCATTGTAGATAACGGTTTCCGTTACCGCGTCAGCCTGCGCGAATGTTACGGCGTTGTCGGCGCCCGTCAGGGCTTTGGAATCGGCGGGCGCTGCGTAGGCCCACGCGTGACTGCCGTACACGGTTTCGTTGACCGTACCCAAATAGAAGGTATAGTCTCCCGCGTCCAGAACGTAGCTTTTATTGATTTGGTCGTCATAAGAGGCGATGTCCTCTTGCTTGACCGTAATGGTTACGGTTTCCGTCTCTCCGGGGTTCAGAATTTGCGTCTTGTCGAAGCCGCACAAAACAACTTTCGACTTCTCAATCCCTCCCGGCGCGTAGGGCGTCTCCACATAAAGTTCCACGACATCCTTGCCCGCGACAGAACCGGTATTCGTTACGTCCACCGTAAACGTAAAGTTTCCGTCGCCATAGGAAGCCTCCCGAATCGCCTGTGAAAAAGAAGTATAGGACAGGCCGTAGCCGAAAGGATAAATCACGCCGTTGCCGCGGTTATAGTATGGGTCGCTGTCCGCTGTGACGCTTCCGAAAAACCCGTCAGCGGCGGCTGTCTCATAGAAGCGGTAGCCGGAGTAAATGCCCTCCTCGTAGCCGACAAACATAATGGGACGCTCTTTCGCGCTGCCGTCGTTTCCGGTGTAGGCGATTTTCGTGTCGTACATATTATCAAACGCGCCGTTCGGGTCATAGTAGACGCGACTGCCGAAGTTCATCATCACGGGAGAGGCCAGCAAATCAGCGGCGTAGGTGTCAGCCAGACGCCCGGACGGGCATACCGCGCCGGACAACACGTCGCCTATCGCGTAAAAGCCGTGCTTGCCGGGGCCGCCCACGTAAAGAATGGCGTCCACTTCCGGGTCATCCTCCAACTTGCCCAGTTCCATGACATTGTTGGAGTTCACAATCACAATGATTTTGCCGTCCGTTCCCCGTAGCTCTTTCGCCTTGGAGAGAACCGCTTCTTCTTCGTCCGTCAGTTCCAGATAGTGCTTGTCGGGGTTCACGCCGTACTTGTTGACGCTCCCGCCCTCTTTCGTCATGACGGTGGGGAGGTCGTGGTATTCGCCGCCGCCGCGTCCAAGCCAGAGAATTTGCACGTTGTTTTCAGCGGCGTTGGAGTTGTCGCAGGCTTCTCCGATTTCCTCCGCGTTCAGTTCCGGCACATCCCACGCGGCGTCATAGGTTTTTCCAACAGTGGGACGGGCGGGTTCCGTGTTCGTATCATCGTCCGTATAATATCCGTTGGCTTTGGTTATCATCCAGTCCGTGAAATGCGCCAGCGTCCAGCTTTGGTAGTAGTCCGCGATTCCTTCGTTGACGCGGATGTTGGACGCCGCCAGCGCGTCCGCAGGCTTTACCAAATCATTGGAGCCGACCGCCCCGGAACCGGAGCCGCCCAAACTCGGATAATAGAACGACCAGCCGAGCGCGTTGACCGTAAGGCCGTCGCTGTCTACCGACAGAGGCAGGGCGTTCTCCTGATTTTTCAGCAGTACGATTCCCTCAGCCTCGGCGCGGCGGGCCAGTTCCTTACCGTCAGCGGCGGTTTGTTCCTTCGTCATGCCATCGGCGCGGAGATTGTATAGTTATCCAACTTGAGAATATTTATCGATAGCGGCTTCTAATGCTTCCTCAAAAGAATCGTAGTAGCGCATATTCTTTCTAAGCCACCGCTTCATATTCGCCCACAGTTTTTCAATCGGATTGTAATCGGGCGAAT
>JAFSOM010000135.1 GCA_017447005.1 Oscillibacter sp. | reverse complement strand
TCGCCAGATACGGTAGCCGCCCCGAAATTATGGTCTGACGCAGTTCCAGACGCCGGGAATGGGACATGACGCCGAAAAACAGGACAATCATGGGCCGTTCCTTATGGTCGTTGCTGTTGAGAAGATATTGCAGTCTGTCGGGGGCGTTATTCTCGCCGCCCACGACGCAAAGGAATCGGATTTCGCCGCTCGACTTGGAGCCGTATAGGGGGAGCGGACAGGTGAGCTTGTCATAGGTCATGGAGAAGCGCATATCGAACTGGAGGTTGTCGTCCAAGGCGGGATTGTCCCCGTCCGGGAAGCGCAGTTCAATATTTTCTCAGCCAAGCCCGTTCAGGATTACCTGTAACTTATCCTTGATTTTGTCCTGACAGTCTCTCCACCTCCGCTGTCCGTTGGGGAGTTTGGGAAGCTCCGTGCGGACGCTGAACCACGCATCGAGCGCTTGACCGCGTTCCCGGCCTATCGCGCCGATAGGTTGTCTGAAATCAAATCCATTCCACACGTAAAGGTTCCTCACGGTCGCCTTCAAAGATTTGAGTGAGATACGACTTGACCATGGAAATTTCCTTATCGTTAAACAAGAACCCCTCGTACAAGCGTTTGCGCGTTGTCCGCAGCGCCTCATAGGCCTCGTTCGTTTCCGCCGCCGTTTTTAAGAGTTGCGAGGTGCGGAATACCGTTAAACGAAGAGACTTATTCCGTAAAAATATATCTTCCAGAATGGGGGCGAATATCGAGTTTTGGGAATCCAGAGAATACAGTTCCTTCAACTCCCACTCCTGATAGCTCTCCGAAAGATTGCGCATCAGCACGGCGTAAATTTCCCGGCCTTGCGTAGTAGTCATTCCGGAATCAAAAATGCAAAGATTCTCCATCGTGCTGTTGACGGGCGCACGGTAATTGATTAGGCCGCCCAATTGTTTCACCTCCCGGAAGGCCATGGAAAGAATGCCGTTCCACTGTCTCCAATCGTTCCCGAGAAAGCCCGTCATATGGAGAAGACTGTTCAGAAGCATCGTTGGCTGGACGTAGGCGAACAAATTGCATATCCTTTATCGCCTTGACCACAGTCGGCGACTCAATGTCAATCGGCGTCGGGTAGTCGTTGTCTGCCGGTTCCGGCTCCGGGGGTACGGGGTTGACGTTTTGAGGCGTAGTTCTTGACTTTCAACCGCCCCGATAATTCTCGACAATATCGGGCGCGAGTTCGGCGAGCATGTCTTTGAAATGGAGGGGTTGGTCAAACACTCCTGTCCGACGATTGCGGAAAGAAGCGAACCGCCGTTTTTCTGAATCGCCTGCGTCAGACAATCAATCACAATCCTACGTTCCTCATTGTTGAGACGCCGATTTTGCGACAGCGGCGGAACGACAGGCATGACAGACAACCGACTTACGGTGTCAGTTGGCTGACTTGCGGAATCGCCCTCTTTCCAGGGAATCCAAACCCTGCTCAACGCAATCAATACGGAGCGGTGGCGGACATAGCGCCCCCTCCAGTTCGGCGCGTTTGAGCAGGTTAATGTAACGATTGTCGGCCTTCCGCTTAAACGTCCCGCAATGATTTTACGTCAGACGCATAAAACGCGGCGTTGGCGGGCGGTCTAAGGGAAAATGACTGCTTTCGAGGCAAACGCCGTATGAAATCGAAACGTCTGGGATGGCAGACGACAACGTTGATGCGTTTATCCTGCGTTCAGTGAAAATGCTCTTGCCGCAGAGGGAAAAACTTGGTATAATACGGGCGAGGATGGGGCGAAAGGCGGCGATAGGATGGATTTTCGGGAGAAATGCCCTGAAATAGTGGGAACGGCGTTATGGGAAACTCTGAAAGAAAAGGCGGGAGAAGATTCCGAATTTTTGACCGTCGTAGGGGAAATCTGTTATCAGGGCGTGACGCTTTCCAAAGATGTAATCCGTTTTTTCCCGACGTTCACGCTCCACGACGCGACGCATATTTCCAACGTCTGCGCATGGATGGCGCGTCTGCTGGGCGAACAGCGGAGCAACCTCACCAAGCAGGAGGCCGCGCTACTGCTCATGTCCGCCTGTTGCCACGACATCGGCATGAGCGTATCGAAAGAGCAGGAAGAGGCGTTACTGAACAGTCGCACGGACACGCTGGAATGGACGAGCTATTTCAAGTCCCATCGCCGGGACGAATTGGCGTTCCTGTCCGCCGGAAAAGCCGCCGGACTGCCGGACGGAGAGGGCAAGCTGACGCCGGAAATTCTGCGGAATTACGTCCGCGCAAATCACCATAACCGTATCGACGAACAGCTCCCCCGCGCATGGCCCGACGCGCTGAAACGCAATGGCATTAGCCGTCAGACGTTGATAGACCTATGCCAAAGCCACGGCGAGCCGCTGGAAAAACTGCGCTTTTCGTCGGAGACGCGCTATGATTTGCGGATGTGCGCCGCGATTCTGCGTCTCTCGGACTTGCTGGACTTCGACGCAAGTCGCGCCCCCGACGCGCTATTCCGTTACTTGGGACTGAATCGCCCGCAAACGCTGGAAGAACGTATTAGCGCGGCGGAATGGAGCAAAAACCGCGCCGGCGTCTTTAATATGGGTTCGGACAGCACGCTCTTTTTTGACGCGCAGTTTGACAATCTCCAACAGGAAAAGGAAACGCAAGTCTATTTGGACTACGTACAGGACGAATTGCGGACTTGCATTCACGAACTGCACCGGCATTCCGTCCGCTGGAAAGAGCTTCCCCTGCCCTATACCATTTCCACGGAACGCGCCGACCGTCGCGGTTATCGCTCCGGTAACTTCCGCCTGACCATGGACCAAGATAAGGTCATCCGTTTGTTGACCGGAAAGAACCTGTACACGGACGCGGGAGTATTCGTGCGCGAACTGCTCCAAAACGCCATTGACGCCGTGCTCTATCGCGCCATGATTGACCCGCGCTTTGAAGTCGAAGACGGGCATATTGTCATACGTACATGGATTGACGCCGAGGGCGATAGCTGGTTCCGCATTGAGGACAACGGAATCGGCATGGATGAGCATATCATAGAGGACTATTTCCTGAAAGTCGGACGCTCTTATTATACGTCCGACGAGTTCCAGTTGGACAAGCTACACTATGGCAAGCGGACGCCGGACGGACGCGAGGACTATACGCCCATCAGCCGCTTTGGAATCGGCTTTCTGTCCTGTTTCATGAGCGACCCGGACTACAACCGGGTACAGGTTTCCACGAAGCGTTTCACGCAAGACCCCATGCGGCCTAACCCCGGAATCCGGCTGGACGTGACCAGTCTGAACGGCTACTATTATCTTGCCGTAGAGGGCGAGCAGGCGACGTGGGAAGATAATTTTACGCCTATGGCGCACCCGTCGCACGAGGATTGCGGCTACCGGACGGAACCCGGCACGACTATCTGTGTACGGGCGAACCTGTACCGCATGGGCGGGTATCGGTCATTCCGGGAGATTGTGGACAAGTATCTGTGTTTCCCGCGCTTTAAGGTGGAGTATTACGGGCCAGAGGGGCCGAAGGTCTACCCGACGCAACAGGAACTCATGGACGCGGTACACGCGATGAACCCTGACGGCCCCGGTCACGAGCCGAAAAAGTACGAACATCCGATTCCAGATGAAGTTTTCAAGGAATTGAAAGCGCATAAAAAATGTTCGGAATTGCTCGTATATGGCGGAAGGCCGTCCATTACTCTGCAATACTATCCGCTGGACTGGTATTCTGACAGCGGCTATATCTCTGGATTTGGCGTGAAAGCAACGGCAGAAGTAAATGGGCCGCTTATGCTTGACGGGGAAGAATATACTATAAACTATCTTAGCCTTGACTGTTTTAATATGACTGTCAGCATCAATTTTTCTTTGGATGATGATAACAAAAACCTACACAAGAGTGCGTCTCTTGAAATCACAGGAAATATTGTGGAAAATTGGCTGCGTAAAGATGAATTTTCGTTTTTACCGCCTAATCCTCGTGGTTCCGTCTTCCGTGGCGATGTCGCTTACCACGGTGTGTTTTGCGCTGAGGCAAATAACACTGGTAGCATTATCTCTTCACCTTTCAGCTTTCGTGGGCGCACATTTCCAGATTCAACAAGTATACATGCAACAATTCTGCTCTCTGGTTCGTATGTCCCTTATGTAGGAATGGAAAGAGACGACAGCGTGGGCTATCCCTTGGAGACTGTCTGCGAACTCACCGTAATTGCGCATGAGACTAATACACTTGGAATGAGCAAAATAGCGCTCGTTCAGGAAAAGTTATCTACAGTACATGAAATGCGCCGTGTGCTGGAAAAACATCCCGCATGGGAAAAATATCTGAAAGTCAACAGCAGGGACGGTAATTTCTATTCCCTTCAAGACATCAAAAATAAATTTGCCTACGGGTTTCAGAAAGAAATCCCACTTTTTATGGATCCGGAAAGCGCGTATGACATGCTTTGCCTTGCGGCGATTCGGAGAGACTATGCCGTTAGCGTTGATATTAAATACCCCTCTGTCTTCGTTATCCAAAACGCGTCGCCTGACGATACGACGCTTGATTTTCCATGTTTTATGTTTTTTCAGCCCATGGAGGAAAATATGCCCTTCTGTCGCTCTTGTAATTACACTTGGGAGTTTAATCCGCACAATCAGGAATATCGCTTTTCCCAGTGGCTGATTCAAAAGCACAAGGAATTGAAAGGACACGCTCCCGGTTTATATGAGGAAATGCTGGCAACTATATGTATTGGAATACCAAACAATCAGAATGGTTTCGTTACGAAAATCAATTCGATTCTAACGCAGTTGCGCGGCTACCGGAACAACTATTTCAGCGTTACGGACGAGCTGTTTCTGACGGACGCCGACGTTGTGTGATAAAGGAGGACGGATAACATGACGGAAGTTATCGCGGCGGCGATTGCGGGCGCGTTCGCGTTTGTCGCCGGATTGCTGGTCAACGTACAGGGCAACGCGCAGTTTTTCTCTACGACCGTTTCCGCCGAACGCATGGTATGGATTAAGGACATCCGTGAACTGTGCGCGGAACTCTGCGCCGTGTGCGAGCAGTACGACGCCGACAGCCTCCCGGCGGAACAGTACGCCGCGTTCCTGAAAGCCCGTAACGGCATTCTGATTCGTCTCGACCCAGCGGGGTGGTACGCGACCGACGACGAACTGATTACGCTGTTGCAAGACCCGGATTTCGGGAAAGTCAAGGAAAATCTGCCCCGCGTCCGGGAAATTCTCATGACGATTATCAAAACGGAGTGGGACAAGGTCAAGATTGAAGCCGGAAACAGTCCGTGGAAGGTAAAGCGCATTGAGGAATTGCAAAACCGTCTGAAAAGCGGGAGATTCCACGGCGATTCTAACGGCTGATTGTCGGCGGCGCTACCGTCGGGAAAGGAAAACGCTATGACGCTTCAAGAGTATATCACGAGAGAGTACGCCGCGCCCTCCGTAGGCTATCTGGCCGAGGTTCTGGGAATCGCCAAACGTGAGGACGCGGAAAACATGGAGAAAACCGCCCTGATTCGACAGGAAGCGGAACTTCTGCTCACGCCTGACATGATGGCGCGGCGTATGTCCGTACTGACGGACAGGCAAATGGAACTGTTCGAGCGGGCCTGCCGGGAACCGCTCACGCTGGAGCCGGACGAACAGGAGGACGGGCGAAAATTGAACGACTGCCGCTACGCGGTTTTAGTCAATACGGACGCCGACGCGCCGATTCCCCCTAACGCATCCCTTTCGGAGGAACAGGAAGAAATGCTGGAAACGTTGAAAGCGTTCCGGCGGTTTTCCGCGAACCGTTTGGAAGTCCCGGACGACGCGGTTGCCCTCTATGAGACGGTGAACTCGCCGGAATTTCAGGCGCGGCGGCGTGTTGTCTCGCGTCTGGTCATCTGTCAGGACGGGAGCATGTACCTTTACGGCTCGACGCCTGTTTCCGTCATTCGCCGCATACTGGAACGGGAACTCGGAGAGGACATTTCGGAGGAGAAAATATTATCCCTGTATGATTCGCTTCCGTCCGATTCCAAATACAACTCCTATGACGCCGCGACAGGCCGTATCAACTATCGGCGCATTTCGGGGGAAGAACTGGCGGAACTGATTCAAAAGCAGGAAGGAAAGGATTTTTATATTCCCTCCTTGGCGGAGATAAACGAGATTTACGAACAGGGTTTCCCGTCGGATTCCGCGGCCTACGCGCATTACCGGAGTTTCTTGGAGAATTACTGCCAAAGCGACGCGGACGAAGCCGAAATCGCGGCGGCGGAACTGGCCAAGAAAATCAGCGAGGACAACGCGCCGCAGGATTGCGTGCAGGAGATGATTGACTGGTCGGGCGCGGATTCGTCGTGCG
>JAFSOM010000134.1 GCA_017447005.1 Oscillibacter sp. | reverse complement strand
CTAAAGCCGGAAACGGCGCGGCGCGGGCCTTGCGTTCGCGTATGAAAACGCTATGACAGCCGCGCAGGCGCAGGAAAAGGACCGGGTATTCCGCCCGGCCCTTTTGCTGTCCGCTAACGCTTCCTTTTTTTGTTAAATCATGTCGAATCGCCGTGCGCGTCGACATCGGGCGCTTTGGGAACGGACGGCGCTTTCGGATTCCGTTTAGGCAACGGAAACAGTACAAGAAAGCGCGTGGACGTTTCGTCGCTCTCGGCGCGGATGACGGCTTTGTGTTCCCTTACGATAGCGTCGGCGATACTCAGTCCCAGACCGAAGCCGGACGATTCCCCCCGCGACGCGTCGCCGCGATAGAAGCGCTCAAAGATATGCGAAAGCGTCTCCGGCGGAATCGGCGTTCCGGGATTGCTGACGGTCAATTTCGCCTGACGTTCGGCGCGTTCCAGCGTGAGCGACACCGCGCCGCCGTCCGCGCCGTACTTGAGCGCGTTGTCCAGCAGAATCGAAACCAGACGGCGTAACTTTTCGGCGTCGCCGCTGACTTTGAGTTCCGGCGCGATTTCGTAGAGCAACGGCTTTCCCGCCTCGAACGCCACAGGCTCAAACGATAACGCGCAGTCCAGCGCAATCTCCGACAGCGATACCTCGCCGTATACGGACGCGGGCGGGGCGTTATCGGCGCGGGCCAGCGTCAGCATTTCCTCCACTAACGTTTTCATGCGTCCGGATTCGGCGCGGATGTTCTCCATCCAGCGTCGCGGACGCTCGTCCAGTTCCGACGCCTCCAGCAGTTCCGCGTTCGACAGGATAACCGTCAGGGGCGTTTTGAGTTCGTGCGACGCGTCGGACAGGAATTGCCGTTGCTGTTTCCACGCCTTTTCCACCGGGGCCACCGCCCAGCGCGATAACAGTATCGACACGCCCAGCAGGGGCAGTAACGCCACGAACACAATCATCAGTTGCGACTTGACCATCTTCCGTAGCGTCTCCGTCTCCATGGACATATCCGCGAACACAATGCGCACATACTAGCCCTCGTCGCGCCGCAGATAGCGCAAGCCGTACTCTTTCAAGCGTCCCTCGTTTTGGGGCTGTTCCACGCAGGCCAGCAGAATCTCTTGCAACAGTTCCGAGTTCTCCAACTCCGAATAGGAACCGCCGATAAGATACACGTTTGTGGGCCAGATGTCCACGGTAAAGCAAGGCAACGTCACCTTACCTTTTCCAATCGCGGCGGCATACTGCCCGGACGGATTATTGATTGTCCGCCACAGCGCCTCCCGGCTGATACGGTCGAAGTTTTCCCGCGCCGACAGGAATACGGCGTACACCACCACCGCCAGCAGTACGGCAACCAGCGACATAGACAGCGCCACGAATTTTAAACGCAGTTTCCGAAGCATATTCCGTTACTCCCCGCTTTTCTCCAAACGGTACCCCGCCATGCGGATAGTTTGAATCCGTACCGACGAGCGCAAATGCGACAGCTTCCGGCGCAGGAAGGAAATATAAACCTCCACGCTGTTTTCGTCGCCGCTCTCATAGCCCCAGATTTTCAGGAGAATCGTTTCCTTTGTCAGAACCATTTCCCGGTTTAGCATGAGCAATTCCATGAGGTCGTATTCCTTCTTGCTCAACCGTAGATTCCGTTCGCCGCAGTGAAGCGTAAAGCCGTTTTTGTCTAGCGTCAAATCGCCGTACTCCATCACGCCCGTTTCGCGTATCTCCGGCTGACGGCGCGTCAGGGCGCGGATACAGGCTAAGAGTTCCTTCGGCTCAAAGGGTTTGGTCAGATAGTAGTCGGCGCCGCTGTCCAGACCGCGCACGCGGTCGGTCACTTCCGAACGCGCCGTAAGCAACAGCACGGGAAGTCCGCTTTTCGCCGCCCGCAGACGCCGCAACACCTCAAAGCCGTCCAGTTTCGGGAGCATGACATCCAGAATACAGACATCGTAAATATTCGACAAGGCCTCGTCAAGCCCGCTCTCCCCGTCGTGGCGAACGTCGGCGGTATAGCCGTCCATTTCCAGCATATCCTTGAGCGTCGCGGCAAGGCGCGTCTCATCCTCCACAATCAAAACCCGCATACGCGTTCCCTCCTTGATGTTCTCCCGATACCGTCACGGCTTACGCCGCGCTACGTTCCCACAAGGGCTATCAAATTTGCCCCTCATCCGTCACGGCTTACGCCGTGACACCTTCCCCCCGGAGGGGGGAAGGCTTTTTGTCGCACCCCCGCAAAGTTTTCGCGGAAATTCGTAAGGTTTCAAAGATTCCGCTGTCAGTCTTTGCCTTCCCCCGGAACGGGGGAAGGTGGCGCGCAGCGCCGGATGAGGGCAAGTTTTATTTTGCCTAACAATAGGGGCAAGTATAATTATGCCTAACGCCTATCAATCCCGTAAGCGTCGCGTCAGACGATAAAGCCGCCGTCGGCGCAGAGCACCTGACCCGTGACGAACGACGCGCCCTCCGAACAGAAATAAGCGGCGGCGCGGGCGACATCCTCCGGCGTCCCCAGACGGCCTAACGGCGTTTGTTCCGCGAGGTCGCGCAAGGTCTCCGCGCCGAGAACTTGTACCATGTCGGTATCGATAACCCCCGGCGCGATGCAGTTGACGCGTATCCCCGACGGCGCAAGCTCCAACGCCAGAGAGCGCGTCAGGGCGATAAGCGCGGCTTTCGTACAGGCGTAAGCGGTCTCGCAACTCGCCCCGCGCAGGCCCCATATGGATGATATATTGAGGATACAGCCGCGTTTCTCGTGCAACATACGCGGCAGTACGGCGCGGATAGCGTTCCGGGCGCCGCCGAGATTCACGGCGAAGTAACGGTTCCATAACTCGTCGGTGATGTCCTGAAAGAGACATTGCCCCGCGACGCCCGCGTTATTGACCAGCAGTTCCACGGGGCCTAACTGCTCCTCCGCCTCGTGAACCATATGCGACACGGCCTCCATGTCGGACACGTCCGCGCCTACGGCGACAGCCTCCCCGCCGCGGTCACGAATTTCGCGCACGAGACTTTCTCCCGCGTCCCGGCGCTCGTGCCAGTTCACGCACACGGGCCAGCCGTCGAGCGCGAGACGGTAGGCGATAGCGCGTCCAATGCCGCGTGAGGAGCCGGTCACTAACGCGGCGGGGCGTTTCGTTTCGGACATAGGTTTCCCTCCTTAAAATAACGCTTACGAATAGGCGCAAAGATAACCTTTACAAATCAGCGCGACGCGGACAGGAATCCCCCATCCGCGCCGTCACAGGCCCCTGACGAGATACGCCGTAATGCGGGCGGTCATGCCCCATATCGCGTGACCGCGCCAATACCATACGGGCACATGCACTTTCCCCGGCGCCCATGGGTAATCGGACGCGACGCCGACTTTATCATACGGGAATCCTTCGGGCGGACGCGGGACGAGTTCATAGGCGTACAATTCGGGCGGCGTGTCGCGGAAAAACGATAACGGCGCCGTGAACGTCTCCGACACCTCCGCCGCCGACGCTCGCAGATAGCGCAGACCTTCGGCCCGTATCAGTCCCGGCACGGGGTGAAGCAGAAACCCGCGCTGGTTGCAGATAAAGTCCATGCGTCCCAGCGGCGTGATATATGCGCGTGGAATGGAAAGTTCCTCTTCGGTTTCGCGTAAGGCGCATTGTAGCGGCGTTTCGCCGGGTTCCATACGTCCGCCGGGGAAACACACCTCCCCGCCCTGACGAATCCCGGCGGCGCGGACTTCAAACAACAGTTCCGGGCCGTCGGGCGCGTCGATGAGCGGACACAGGACGGCGTAAGCGCGTTGCGCGTCCATCAGTCCGGGCGTATGGTTGCGGAAACGTTCCCGTAAGGCTTTGATTGCGTCCGGCATACGCGCCGGGAATGCGGGCTTGTCGTCCATCATACGTTTCGATAACAGATTGTCGTCGGTCATACGTTTCGATAACAGGTTGTCGTCGGTCATACGGCCACCAGAAACCATTCCAGCACGAACACGGTCGCGCAACACGAGACCGCCACGGGGAACAGTCCCGCGCCCATCCACGCCAGCAGTACGCCTAACAGTAACGCCGCCCCGCCCGCGATTGGAGTACGCGTCGCCTCCACTATCGAGGGAAACGTCATCACGGAAAGCGTCACGTAGGGCACATAATAAAGGAAGGAACGCAGGAAGCGGTTTTCAATGCGCCGCCGCAGGAGCGTGAGCGGGAGTACGCGTATCGCGTAGCACACCGCCGCCATCACCGCGATATATAACCAGATACTATGATTCATATTCCCTCCTTTTTTATGCGTCCGTCGTGTTCGATTCTTTCCGGACGGTATCGTTTCCCGTGTCCGATAAACTTTCCGTCTCCGCTTGCTTTGTGTTAGCGTCCGCTTTCGATTCCGGCTGATTCCGTTTAGCGTCCGTTTTCGATTCCGGTCGATTTGGGTTAGCGTCCATTTTTGATTCCGGTTGTTTTGAGTTAGTGTCCGCTTTCAATTCCGCTAGATTTTGATTAGCGTTTGCTTTCAATTCCGCTAGATTTTGATTAGCGTTCGCCTCCGTTTCCGGCTCGTCGCGGATGGGAAACAGCGCCGCCGCAAGTCCCGACAGAATCAGCGTCAGTAAAATGGTACGCGTCCCGCCGGATAACGCCGCAAGTAGCCGCGACGCCGCGAACGACGCGCCGAAACTTAACGCTACAAACAATCGTATAACTTTATCCGTTTTCGCGGGCGGAATCACAATGGCAAGGAACATCCCGAATAAGGCCACGCTCAACGCGCTGACAATCCGCCCGGGCAGGACGTTTCCGGCAATCACGCCGACCGCCGTACCCGTCGCCCAGCACGGGATAGCGACAAGATACGAGCCGTAACAGTACCACGGATTCAACGGCTTCGGCTGCGCGACCGCGATTCCGAACAGCTCATCCGTAATCGAATAGCCCACGGCGAGACGGTGACGTAACGGCGCGTCGGGGTCAAAGCGTTGGCTTAACGCGAAACTCATTAATAAATAACGGGCGTTGGCGATAAGCGTTACGAGAACCATTTCCACGTAGGGCGCGTTCGCCGCGATAACCGTAATGGCGGCGTACTCCCCCGCCGAGGCCATGCCGAAAAAGCTCAGGAAAAAGCCTTGTACGGCGCTTAATCCGGCGTTCCGGGCCGCGATGCCCAGCGAGAACGCCACCGCGAAATAGCCTAAGCCAATCGGCACGCCGTCGCGGGCGCCGTTGGCGAGGGCGATTCTGTGTTTGTATAACACGCGCAAATTCCCCGCTTTCCTAGTCCGTGTGTTGCGACGGGTTCTCCGCGCCGCCTTTGTTGAAATTTCTTATTTCTTATCCTTATTCTTGATGGAAAGAAACATCATAATCAGGACAATCAAACTTAAGGCTTGAAACGTAATTGTAGAAACGACAATTATATCCACGTTTTAGCCTTCCCTCTCTACTCGTCGAGTTTGAGGACGGCGAGAAACGCTTCCGTCGGAATCTGCACGCTTCCGAGACTGCGCATTTTCTTCTTGCCTTCCTTCTGCTTTTCGAGCAGTTTCTTTTTCCGCGTGATGTCGCCGCCGTAACACTTGGCGAGTACGTCCTTCCGCATAGCCTTGACCGTCTCCCGGGCGATAATGCGTCCGCCAATCGCGGCCTGTATGGGCACCTCAAAGAGTTGACGCGGGATGTTTTCCTTTAACTTTTCGCACAGTTTCCGCGCCCGGGCGTAGGCCTTATCCTTATGCGCGATAAAGCTCAACGCGTCGACCTGTTCGCCGTTGACAAGCAAGTTGACTTTTACAAGTTCGCTAGGGCGGTACGACGACAGCTCATAGTCCAGCGACGCGTAGCCGCGGGTACTGGCTTTCAGCGTGTCGAAAAAGTCGTAAATAATCTCGTTGAGGGGCATTTCATAGTGAAGCTCTACCAGACGCGTGTCAAGGTATTGCATATCCTTAAACTGTCCGCGCCTGTCCTGACATAACGGCATAATCGCCCCGACGTAATCGTTAGGCGTGATAATCGATACCTTTACATACGGTTCCTCCGCGCTTGCGATGGACGCCGGGTCGGGGTAGTTGTGCGGATTGTCCACGCGGACTTTCGTCCCGTCGGTTTTCGTGACCTCGTAAATGACGGAAGGCAGGGTTGTCACAAGGTCTAAATCAAATTCGCGCTCAATGCGTTCCTGTATGACTTCCATATGCAGCATGCCCAGAAAGCCGCAACGGAAACCGAAGCCTAACGCGACGGACGATTCCGGCTCAAAGGATAAGGAAGCGTCATTGAGGCGTAATTTTTCGAGGGCGTCGCGCAAGTCGGGATAGCGGGAGCCGTCCTCGGTATAGATACCGCAGTAGACCATGGACTGTATCGGACGGTAGCCGGGTAACGGTTCGGCGGCGGGGGTATCGGCGTCCGTGACGGTATCGCCAACGCGGGTGTCGGCGACGTTTTTGATGGACGCCGTAAAGTAACCGACTTCCCCGGCTTGCAGTTCGTCGCAGGGTTCGAGGCCCAACGGCAACAGGTGTCCGCATTCGACTACCTGATACGTCGCGCCGGTCGCCATAAGCCGGACAGTCCCGCCCTTGCGTAAACGTCCGTCCATGAGACGTAAATAAACGATAACGCCGCGATAACTGTCATATTGGCTGTCGAATATCAACGCTTTCAAGGGGGCGTCGGGGTCGCCGGACGGCGCGGGAACGTTCGCTACAATATCCTCCATGACGGCGTCGATATTGAGACCGAGTTTGGCGGAAATTTCCGGGGCGTCGAGGGCCGGAAGGCCGATAATGTCCTCCACTTCCTGTTTAGCGCGTTTGGGGTCAGCCGCCGGAAGGTCAATTTTATTGAAAACCGGAAGAATTTCCAAATCGTGTTCCATGGCCAGATAGGTATTCGCCAGCGTCTGCGCCTCCACGCCCTGCGTCGCGTCCACGACGAGCAACGCGCCCTCACAGGCCGCCAGCGAACGCGACACTTCATAATGAAAGTCGACGTGTCCGGGCGTGTCGATAAGATTCAAGGTGTAAGTTTGCCCGTCTTGCGCGGGATAGCGTAAGCGCACGGCGCGGGCTTTAATGGTAATGCCGCGCTCCCGTTCCAAGTCCATGTTGTCTAAGAGTTGGTTTTCCATCTGACGGGCCTCCACCGCGCCGCATTTCTCCAAAAGACGGTCGGCGAGCGTGGATTTTCCATGGTCGATGTGCGCGATAATCGAAAAGTTGCGGATGAGGCTTTGTTTTTCCATAGCGTCTCCTTAACGGAAATGAGCGGTTTTTGTCTGAGATGACAGGATTCCGGAAATTTGCCCCTCATCCGTCACGGCTGACGCCGTGACACCTTCCCCCCAAGGGGGGGAAGGCTTTGTCGCAACGCCGCGAAGTTTCCGCGACATTGCCGTAACGTTTTCAAAGATTACACTGTAGGGTTTGGCCTTCCCCCGGTAACGGGGGAAGGTGGCGCGCAGCGCCGGATGAGGGCAAGTTTTATAAAGCTGAACAAAAAGAGGGAGAATCGCTTTTCGCGTCGCCTTAGCCCCACATGGCGGACAGCGTGGGGATGACCTGTTTCTTACGGGACATGATTTTCGGCAGGAAGGCGCAGTTTCCGGCGTCGTCCTTGATGTTGAACGCGTGACGGATACTCTCATCGTCGCCGACGAAGAGCAGTTGCGTGCCCTCTAAGAGTACGTCGGTAATCATCAGCAAAGTGGTGTCGAGTTTGCGCTTTTTGAGGTTCTCCCGCATGGCGGCTAAAAATTCGTCCTTGCGTTTGAGTACGCGGTCGGAGTCCATGCACGTAATTTGACTGACGGCGAGACTGTGTCCGGCGATATGGAACTCTTTGTAGTCCGTGCCGAGCATGGCCTGTACGGTCTTATCGTCGCTGCTGGTGGCGGAGAAGATAGCGCGTCCGAGTTCGTCGAGGGACACGTCGGCGATACGGGCCAGACGGCTTGCGACGTGACGGTCACGCGGCGTACAGGTCGGCGACTTGAACATGACGGTGTCGGAGACAATCCCGGCGGCGAGCAGTCCGGCGACTTTCTCCGTAGGCATCATGCCCTTTTCCTGATACATCCCCGCGACGATAGTGCAAGTGCTTCCCACGGGTTCGTTACGCACGTAAACCGGGTTTCCCGTCTGGATGTCGGCGAGGCGGTGGTGGTCGATAATTTCCATGATTTTGGCCTCTTCCAGACCGGGCACGGACTGCGCTTGCTCGTTATGGTCCATGAGAATGACGCGTTTCCGGCG
Organism: Oscillibacter sp.; assembly: GCA_017447005.1. GTDB lineage: Bacteria > Bacillota > Clostridia > Oscillospirales > Oscillospiraceae > Oscillibacter. The sequence continues at coordinate 634 of JAFSOM010000134.1, read as the reverse complement.
CGGGCGGAGCAGGTGGAAGCGCGAGAGCGTCCCTACAACGTGTTCGTTTTCGTCGAGAATCGGATAGGCGCGGAAACGGCTTTCCAGTACGGCGTTTTCCACGTCGGAAACGTAGTCGTCGAGGTGGAACGCTACCAGCTCTTTATTGTCGCGGTTGCAGATATGGGAAATGGTTTGCGCGTGGCAGAGCAGTCGTACCGTCTGATAGGCGTCCAGCGGCGTGGACAGAATGCACGTATCCCCGGCGTTTTCCAGCGTTTCCGGCTCCACTTCCGCCTGACAGACTATCACGCAGTCCACGCCGATTTTCAAGGCGCGGTCAATCATATCGGGCTGGTCGCCGCAGATAACGATGGTGTTTTTGTCGGAGAAGAGCAGATGTTCGCGGCTGGACGGAAGCGCGATATTAATTTCGCCGGAGATGGTGTCGCGTACTTCCCCGCCGCGATGTAAAATCTTCCCTTCCAGTACGGAGATGACATTATAAATGGGTACGGGCAAAATCATCGGGTCGCGCACACAGGCCATGTCATAGTTTGCGACATCCCCGGCGGAGAGCATGCCGAACAGCGTGCCGTCCTCATTGACCACGGGCAGTACGGCGATATGCGCCTCTTTCATGGCCTCCGAGGCG
>JAFSOM010000133.1 GCA_017447005.1 Oscillibacter sp. | reverse complement strand
CAATGTTCCGCAAAATGCGCCGCTTTAAACAGCAGTTGGACGAAAGCGAATGCGCGGAAATTCTGCGTAAGGAGCCTCGCGGCGTACTGGCCCTCTCCGGCGACGACGGTTACCCCTACGCCCTCCCGCTGGATTTCGTCTACCGCGACGGCAAACTCTATTTTCACTGCGCCGCCGAAGGACATAAAATCGACGCTATCCGGCGTTGCGATAAGGCGTCCTTCTGCGTGACGGAAGCGGGCGAACTTGTCCCCGGGCAATGGTGGCGCGTCGTGCGGAGCGTGATTGCGTTCGGACGTATCCGCATACTGGAAGACCGGGAGGAAATTCTCTCGCATGTCCGCGCCCTCGGGCTGAAGTACGCGCCGCCGGAGTACGTGGAAAGCGAACTCCAAAAGGACGGTCAGCGCGTGCAATGTCTCGAACTGACGATAGAGCATATGACCGGAAAGCGCGTCAATGAAAAGTGACGCCGACTGAATCCGTATGCCCGGGTTTTCCGACGCGTCCCGCCGGAAAATCCGGACGCTTTTTCGCGCAAAGTTCACAAATTTACGGGTACGCCGTCCCGAAAGTCTGTTCAAGCGCACGAAATGACCCGTAACGCAAAGATTAGCGTTGACAAGCCCGCCCTTAACGTGTATTCTACCTAGGATACCTGTCTTGACACCTGTCAGGCATATAGTGCGCGCAATGAAATTCGCCCTCATCCGGCGCTGCGCGCCACCTTCCCCCGTAGACGGGGGAAGGCCAAAACTATAGCGCAATCTTTTTTCATGAAAACTTTCCGGGATTGCGACAAAAACGAAAGAAGGTATTCTGTTATGAATCGCTTCCAACACTTTTTACGGCGTAAGAACATCGTATTTTCCGCGAAACGTTACGGTATCGACGCCCTCGGCGCGATGGCGCAAGGCCTCTTCTGCTCCCTGCTTATCGGTACCATTATCCGCACACTCGGACAGCAACTGCATATCTCGTATCTGACCGACATCGGCTCTTACGCTATGTCCGTATCCGGCCCCGCTATGGCGACCGCTATCGGCTACGCGCTCAAAGCCGACCCTATGGTATTATTCTCCCTCGCCGCCGTCGGTTACGCCGCCAACGCCGAAGGCGGCGCCGGCGGGCCGCTCGCCGTACTCCTGATTGCTATCGTCGCCGCCGAATGCGGGAAAGCCGTCTCCAAGGAAACGAAAATTGACATTCTCGTGACCCCCGCCGTGACGATTCTCGTCGGCGTCGCGCTCGCCAAACTTATCGCCCCGCCTATCGGTGACGCCGCCCGCGCTTTCGGCCTCCTGATTGACCGCGCCACGCGCTTACAGCCGTTCTGGATGGGCATTGCCGTCTCCGTACTCGTCGGCGTCGCGCTGACGCTCCCGATTTCCTCCGCCGCGATTTGTCAAGTGCTTACGCTTACGGGCTTGGCGGGAGGCGCCGCCGTCGCCGGATGTTGCGCGCAAATGGTAGGCTTTGCCGTGATGTCCTTCCGTGAAAACCGCTGGGGCGGCCTCGTCAGTCAGGGCCTCGGTACGTCCATGCTCCAAATGCCCAATATCATCCGCAATCCCCGCGTATGGATTCCCCCGACGCTGGTTTCCGCCGTCACGGGGCCGCTCGCTACCTGTCTGTTCCGGCTGGAGATGAACGGCGCCGCGATTAACTCCGGTATGGGCACCTGCGGATTATGCGGGCCTATCGGCGTATGGACAGGCTGGCTGTCGCCGTCCGCGGACGCCGTCGCAAAAGGCGCCGTCGCGCTCTCCCCGACCGCGTTCGACTGGCTCGGTCTGCTCCTGATTTGCTTCGCACTCCCCGCCGTACTCGCGCCGCTGATTTGTCAGGCCTGCAAACGCGCCGGTTGGATTCACGACGGTGATTTGACGCTGTAACGCTTGACACGCCGCCGCGAAACCGTTACAATACGGCTTACCAACTCGCGGCGGCTTTACATTCCCTATGAGAGATTACAATCATATTAGCAGTCCGCAAAGTCGACGGCTGTATGCAAGAGGAGTTGTAAATCATGATGCTTACGCAAAATAAAGCGCGGGCGTTGTCCGCCTATATCGCGTCGGGATGGGACCACACAGTAGGGTTAAAATCAGACGGAACCGTTATCGCAACGAAACATCTTAAAATCACGGGTTCAAAGAGCGACGGAACGCCTATCATTTATTACAACTTATACGGCGAACTTAACGTCAAGGCATGGGGAAATGTTGTCGCTGTAGCGGCGGGCAACACGCATACCACAGGGCTTACGGCGTCTGGAACCGTAGCTACGACGGGCAGAGAATATGATAATGGAGTGCTTGAGGCAAAATCTTGGAAAAATATTGTCTCAATTTCAGCGGGCGATTATTTTACTGTGGGTCTGAAAACGGACGGAACCGTGCTGAAAACCAGTTGGCTACGCGGCGACGTGAGCGGCTGGCGGGACATTGTTGACATAGCGGCGGGCTATCGTCACGTTGCCGCCTTGAAAGCGGACGGAACCGTAGTTGCAACAGGTTCAAAATTCGCTAGCAATGAAACATGGAGCAGAGCGTACAATGACGATAACTGGCGGAATATCGTCGCCATAGCTGCGGGCGATGACTTTACCATAGGCTTGAAGTCAAACGGAACCGTGGTTTCAAGCGATAACAGACTCCGTGTGAGAGACTGGCGGGATATTGTCGCGGTAGCGGCGTGTAATAGCATAGTTGTGGGGTTGAAATCAAACGGGACTGTGGTCATAGACGACAGTTGGGGTCACAATGTCTGGAACCTTAGCGACTGGCGAAATATTGTTGCCGTATCGGTCGGCTCTCATGTGGTTGTGGGACTGCGTGAGAACGGAACCGTAGTTGAAGCTCACCAGAAAGATGTGCTTGACGACGACGGAAGCGGCGTCAGCTCATGGAAACTGTTCGACAACGCCGATAAAGCGGTAGACCGTTACAAATCCCATATTCAGCAAATCTGGGAAGCGTGGCAAAATCAAGAAAACGAAGCGTGGAAACGCGAAGCGAACCGGATGCAACAGGAATATGAGAAGGAAGCAAGCCGGACGCAACGGGCAAAAGAGCAGGAACAACAGGCAAAGAATTTGAAGCTAAAGCAAAGATTGCATGATTTGAAAGTCAGCAAAGCGGCGCTTCTGACTGAACTTGACAAGTATGACCGTTTTAAGGGCCTTTTGGGCTTGCTTTTCGACAAACGGTGTACAAAACTCCGCATTAAAATTGCAATGGTTGATGACGAAATCCAAAAAGTAAGCAAAGAGTTGTTATAATTGGAAACGTCTTGACCTGTGCGGTTGGAATCTCCCTCCGGCTTATGGGCCGTCTCCCCGCGATATGAAAAACAAATTCCCCTGTCCCGGAAATCAGGACGGGGGAATTGTGCTTTTATGCGATTCCAACGGAAAGTTTACCGCTTGTAGCTGTCTTTCAGGGACACGCTACGGTTAAACACCAGATGTCCCGGGTAGGAATCCTTGTTATCAAGGCAGAAGTAGCCCAGGCGCATAAACTGGAAATTCGCCGGGGCGGTCGCGTCTTTCAACGTGGATTCCACCTTACAGCCCGTCAGGATTTCCAGCGAATCCGGGTTCAGACATTCCATAAAGTCTTTCCCGGCGTCATCCGGGGACGCGTCCAAAAAGAGATTGTCGTACAACCGGACTTCCGCGTCAAGGGCCGTTTGCGCGTCAACCCAATGGAGTGTGGCGCCCTTCACCTTACGCCCGTCAGCGGGGTCGCCGCCCTTGCTCTCCGGGTCGTACTCGCACAGCACCGCCGTGAGATTTCCGTCGGCGTCATGCTCGCAACCTGTGCACCGTACCAGATACGCGCCCTTAAGACGGCATTCCAGCCCGCCCGGACTGAGCCGCTTGTACTTCGGCACGGGCTTTTCCAGAAAGTCGTCCGCCTCAATCCACAGCTCCCGCGAAAACGTCACCTGACGCGTTCCCGCCGCCGGGTTCGTCGGATTGTTTTCCACGGTCACGGTCTCGCTCTTGCCTTCCGGATAGTTCGTGATAATCAGCTTTACCGGACGCAAAACCGCCATGACGCGTTCGGCGGTCAGGTTCAAGTCCTCGCGGAGACAGTGTTCCAAGAAACCGTACTCCACCGTGCTGGGGACTTTCGCCACGCCGACGCGCTCGCAGAAATTCCGTATGGAACGCGGCGTATAGCCCCGCCGACGCAGTCCGCAGAGCGTGGGCATACGCGGGTCGTCCCAGCCGGACACCTGTCCGCCCTCCACCATAGCGCGGAGTTTACGTTTGCTCAACACCGTATGGTCAATGCCCAACCGTGCGAACTCGATTTGACGCGGCTTTGAGGGCAAGTCGCAGTTTTCGACTACCCAATCATACAGCGGCCTGTGGTTCTCGTACTCCAACGAGCAAAGGCTATGCGTGATACCCTCTAACGCGTCCTGAATCGGGTGGGCGAAATCGTACATGGGATAAATGCACCATTTGTCCCCCTGCCTGTGATGACTGGTATGCCGGATTCGATAGAATACCGGGTCGCGCATATTGAAGTTACCGCTTGCAAGGTCGATTTTGGCGCGTAAGGTCATGGCGCCGTCGGGGAACTCGCCCGCCCGCATACGCCGGAACAAGTCTAAGCTCTCCTCTATGGGACGGTCGCGCCACGGACTGCGCGCCGGTACGCCCACGCTCCCGCGATACTCCTTGAACTGCTCCGGCGTCAGTTCGCACACATACGCGAGGCCTTTCTTGATAAGCAATTCCGCCTGACGGTAATCCTCCTCGAAGTAGTCGGAACCGTAGAAAAAGCGGTCGCCCCAGTCGAACCCCAGCCAGTGAATATCCTCCTGTATGGCGTCCACGAACTCCACATCTTCTTTCGTGGGGTTGGTGTCGTCCATACGCAGATTGCAAAGCCCGTCGAACTTCTCCGCCGTGCTGAAGTTAATCACCAGCGCCTTACAGTGTCCGATATGCAGATAGCCGTTCGGCTCGGGCGGAAAACGCGTGTGCACGGTCATACCGCCGAAACGTCCGCCCGGCGCGATGTCCTCCTCTATGAACGCGTGGATGAAATTCCGGCTCTCCGGCTCCCCGGATACCGTCTTTAGCTCGTCAGCCATTGCGAAACCTCCTTGTTTATTACGCCGTCCGTGACGGGTTTATTAGGCCGTCCGTGACGGGAAAATCCGCTGTCGTGACGGCTTATCCGTTGCAACGTTGGTAAATCCCAATGTCATTCGCTTAAAGGGAGTTCCGAACCCCTCCCCCTGTCCCCCTCCCCTTTCAGGGGCGGGGGAACCGGACTTGAAGGCGCTTTCCAGTCCTGTAAGTCCCCCCTGAAAGGGGGGATTTAGGGGGGTTACACGTAAAGTGAATGACATTCCGTCACGCCGTCTAGATAGCGGCCAGCCAGTCCTCGGCCACGTCCAGCGCCGTGACAGGCGTCACCAGTCCGCGGCACATCATGCCCAGCAGTTCCAGCGCCCGGAATCTCGATACCGAAATCGACGGAATCAGCGCCGCCTCCCCGCCGGATTCCACCAGAATGCCGTATTCCCCTTTGTCGGCGTCGGGGGTTCCGGTCACAAGGGAATACTCCACCGTACTTTCCCCCAGCGCCGCCGAATCAAAAAAGAACTTTCTCATAAACGCTCCCTCCCTATATTCCAACGGCAAGAGCAGTCCGGCGGAATCCTTCCCGCCGTCTCCCGACGCTCTCCCGCGTAAATACTCCCTGCGATGAAACAGGCCCAATCTCCCGAAAGCCCGTTCCATTCCGTTACGGCTCATCCGTCCCGGATACCTCTAATAATATATCGCGCAACTGTTCCCGCGTGTACAACAGATTCAGCGCGTCCAGCAAGGCTTTCGCGTTGAGTTTCTCCGGCAACGCCAGACGCTTTAACAGCGCCCGCCGCCGTTCCGCGCTACGCGTCCCGCCGCTCAAGCCCCATTCCATGAAATCCGCCATGGTAATCGCGTCCGCGTCGGGCGGGACGCTCGCCGGACGTTCGTCCGAAAACGTGGCCCCGGCGCGGCGTAACGTCTCTAATAAAACGTCGGGCCGCATACCCTCCACGCCTAATTTGCCCTCCTTACCGGGGGCGCGTTTGCGGCGTTCCTTGCCGGGGATGTCCGGGATATAGGCGTGCTTGACGCGTTCGGACGGCAACGCGCCTTTGAGAAAGTTTCGCAGTACGAACCCGGCGCCGTCGCTGTCCGTCAGGATAATCAAGCCGCGCTTATCGGCCAGACGGCGCAGAAATGACAGCTTTTCGCGGTCATGGAACGCCGCGAAACCGTCCAGCGTCACTATCGACGCGTCCACAACCTGTGAGAGCGCGTTTTTGTCGTACTTGCCCTCGACGACAATCACTTCCTCAACGCGTTTCATAGTCGCCCCCTGTCCTTATCATTGAAAGGAAAAGGCGTCATAAAACTTTCCCCTCATCCGTCACGGCTTACGCCGTGCCACCTTCCCCCCAAGGGGGGGGAAGGCTTTTTATCGCAACCCCGTAAGGTTTCAAAGATTACGCTGTCAGGTTTCGCCTTCCCCCTGTCGCCCCCACGAAGTGGGGGAGATGTCGCCGTAAGGCGACAGAGGGGGCGGGGGGAAGGTGGCGCGCAGCGCCGGATGAGGGCAAGTTTGATTTCGCCTAATGACGATACCTTACCTTAGCGTCACGCGGCCCCGCGCTCAGACGTACCAATAAAAATTTCAGTTCGGCAACCGGGTCGACGCCGCGTTCGGATTTCATGCGGCGGTCGAGTATCTCGCACTCCCGCACGGCCCACGAACACCACGCCGTAGTTGTCTGACGCGCCGCCGACAGCGCCAGTTTCGCCGGATAGCCCGACTTCATATTCCAGATATTCATCAGCCAGTCCTGCCCTCTGCCGTAGTCCAAGGCAAGGCGGGCCGTGTAAAGCCGCCGCAGTTCCTTTCCCAAGGCGCCGGAAATCAGATAAGGGACGGTTTGCATTTTGATTAAGTCGCCGAGAGCCGCCGCCGCCGCGTCATAGTTGCCCGCCGCGACAGCGTTGGAAAGGTCGAAGGCCTGACGCGACAGTACCGGGTCGGCTACCGCGTCAATATCGCGTTGCGTGACGGCGTCGCCGCTGACATAGTCCGCAAGTTTGCCAATTTCCTGCGACAGTCCCTGCATGAGATTCCCGCACGTGAACACGAGATAGTCCGCCGTTCGACGGTCAATCCGTTTCCCGCGCCGCCGGAACTGTTCCGCTATCCAGTCGAGCAGTTCCGATTGTCCCAGCGGCGTAAACTCCAAGACCTGTACATACGCGTCAATGGCTTTCTTCAGGCCGCCCGACGACGCTTTCTTTCCGCCCGACGCGCTTTCCGTGTCCGCGCCCTTCCTTCCGCCCGGCACGCTTTTCGCTTCCGCGTCGGTATCGCCGTCGGCGTCCGATTCCTTCTGACGCGTCAGGCGATAAGGCACGGTGTCGTAGTGGAACGCCACGCAGCACCATTCCGGCACATCCGCCAGAAAGCCGCAGAACGCCTCCCGCTGTCCGTCGGAGAGCCGCGAAAGGTCGTAGTCCGATACGACAATCAACGTGCGTTCGGACATCATGGGCATAGCTTCCGCCGCCTCCGCCAACTCCCGCACGTCCAGCCCGGAACCGTCAAGGCGGTGGTAGTTGAACGCGGAAAACTCGTCGGGAATCAGGAGCTTTCGCAATTCGTCAAGGAAATAATCCCTCAGCCACGTTTCCTCTCCGTAAAAGACGTAGGCGCGCCCGATACGCATGGGGTCGCCCGACGCCAGCGCCGCCCGGAAGTCCCGCATTGCGTCCGCCTTTTTCGCGGATGTTTTCGCTTTTTTCGGCGTTCTCGTTGCCATACGCCCTCCTGTGATAATCAAGGATTCATGCAAAGATGAATCGTACCGTCAAGGTCCGTACGATACGCGTCGCAACCGTATTCCGACAGCCGCGCCAAGGTTTCGGGCGTCGGGTGTCCGTAACTGTTGCTCCCTACGCTGATACACGCCGTTTCCGGTCGCAACGCCGCGAGCAGTTCTTCCGACGTGGAATATTTGGAACCATGATGACCCACAATGTACGCCTCCAAATCCGGCAATACGTAACGGCGGAGAAGTTCGCGTTCGGCGTCCTGTCCCATGTCGCCCGTGATGAGCAAATCCGCGTCGCCTACAGAAGCCAAGATTGACAGGCCTTCATTCGCGCCCGCGCCGCCCGTCGGCGGGAAAAGCGTCAGCGTTCCCATGCCCAGACTTATCGCCGTCCGTTCCCGCACGAAGCGCACAGGCACATGATACCGTTCCGCGAGTTCCAGAACGAACGCCTGATTCCCGCTCTCCTCCGGCATTTCCGGGACGTACAGCGCTTTCACGTCCAGCCGCGCTAACAACGCCTCCGCGCCGTTCATATGGTCGCTGTCGTAATGCGTCAAAATCAGCGCGTCAAGACGTTGACAGCCCATAGCGCGCAACGTCTGCCCGGCGATTGTCCCGGCGTCCTTCCAACTGTTCAGACTGCCGCAGTCGGCGAGCGCGAAACGTCCGTGAGAGGCCAGCGCGATACTCTGTCCCTGTCCCACGTCCAGCGTGAGCGCGTCCATGCCGTTGCGGTACGCGGATTCTCCCAGCCTTAGCGTGACAATCAGCGTCGCGCACGCCAATACCGCCGCGAAGCGGTACGGACGCCGGAAAAGGTACGTCAGGGCGAAGAGCGCGTAAGCGTAAACGAGCCAGTATTTCAACAGCGGATTAGCGAAATAAACCGCGTGAAGCGGGACTTTCGCAAGGACATGGGCGCAGAGCAGAATATAGCGGACGAGTAAAGCGGGAATCCATGCCAGAAACGGCGCAAACGGTAGAAGAAAGGAAACTATCGTGACAAGAAAGCCCGTGACGAACGCCGCGCCCACGGCCCATAGGCACAACAGATTGCTCAACGGCGCAATCAGGGCCAGTACGCCGAAGTAAGCCGCGCACAGCGGCAACGTGAACGCAAGGACGCCTATGGACGCCGCGAACGTCGCCGCGATAACGTTACGAACACGCGCCAGCCATCGACGAACGCTTGTTCCCGGTTCGGAATCGTCCCGCGCCGCGTCCGGTTCGGAATCGTCGTTTGTAT
>JAFSOM010000132.1 GCA_017447005.1 Oscillibacter sp. | reverse complement strand
CTTACCATTAGAACACAATTTGAATATCCTTTGCCTGAAACCGCCTTATTTTAGGAGGTCTATTTCCTATACCCTTTTTCAAATGCTCTTTCTCTGGCTCTCTGGTTGTTGTCCCAGATATTGACGACCAGAGAATCCGTCTTGTAGCCGCCGTCTTCCGATACCGTCGCGTCGGCGTCGGCGTCATTGTTCGCGGGAGCGTCGCTTGCGGGCTGTCCGCCGCCGCAAGACGCCAGCGCAAGCGTCATGACCAGCGCGAGGAGCAAGGACAAATACTTCTTTCCTTTCACAAATGATTCCTCCCAGTAGTTTTCATGGCCTGTTGCGAACCCCGCTCATATTCGCGTCCATTCGGGCGGTTTCGCTCTTTGTACGGTGATGAAATGATTATAATGCCGCCGGGGATGGAAAGGTATGTCAATCTGAATTAAAGATATGGCAAAATGTGCTTTCCGCCGTCGTTCCAACGCAAGCGCCTTACGTCGAAGCGCACGGACGGAAAAATTTTACATGCGCGAACGTGAGGCGGGCGGGCGTAAATTCCGCTTGAATACGGACGGTAATCTATGATATACTCTACCGGATGCTGATTGCCATATCCCGGAATGCGAGGCGTTTTTATGCAAGAAAACCAAACCTGTACGGAAACCTGTCAACTGAAGATTCACAAGACGGCAATGCCGCCCACGCTCATACTGTCTATCGTAAGCGCGGCGCTGGTTATTTCCGCCCGTTCGTTCCCGTTCGGCAGTCTGATTCCGGTCGCCGGAATCCCTTTCGCATACACGGACATCTTTGTTATCCTGTCCAGCGCGATAGGCGGCTTAGGGGGCGGCATTCTGTCCTTTGTGATTCTGTTTATCGGCGAATTTGCGCGCATTGGCGGAAGCGTTTCTCTTTACTCCGTTTCTACGTATCTGGTACTCGTCCTGCTCTCGTCGTGGCTCGCTTATACCGGATGGTTCGGGAGCGTGCGGAAAAGCGTCCTCTCCTGCGCTCTCCTGACCGTTACGCTTACTTTATGCTGGCGGGTAACGTTCACCTATCTGCTTGTCGGCGTGGAGTTGGAAAACGTATTTAGAAATATGTCCTTCTGGCGGCTTGCCCTATGCGCTTTGCCCGAAACGTCGATTGCAACCGCCGCCGTGTCTCTCTTTTTCCGCTACGCCCCGGACGCGCTGAAAGTATGTATGGGCAGCGGATGGGTGTATGTCCGTACCTTTCCGAAAACCGAACGGCGCTGGCAGGTCATGTCCATGCGTCTGACGGCTTTTTCTCTGCTGGAATCTCTGTTTCTCTGTCTGGCGGCGATTGTGTGCACGAATTATTTCGCGGCCCTGTCGGACGGGGAGGCTTTCGGGTTGCATTATCTTCTGTCCAGATGGCGTTTCTGTCTGCAAGTGGGCCTGACCATGATGTGCGCCGCCGTACCCGTGGCGTTTCTGTTCAATCTTATCACCATGCGGCGCCTTGTGTTCCCGATTAACGCAATGGCCTTTCTGATGGAGCGTTATTTCAGCGTCAGCGAGGAGGAACGGGCGCGGGCCCTGCCGGATTTGAATATCCGTACCGGGGACGAAGTGGAGCAGTTGTACCACAGCCTGCAAAAGATGGTCGCGGACATGGGAACGTACATTGACCGCACGTTAGAGCAGGAACGCAAGGCGGCGCGTCTGACGCGGGAATTTATGATGGCCCTTGCCAAAGCGGTGGACGCGAAAGACCACTATACCAGCGGTCACTCGTTCCGCGTCGCCAAGTACGCCAAGGAGATTGCGCGGCGCATGGGAAAAACGTCCAAAGAGCAGGAGGACATCTATACCATGGGACTTCTGCACGACATCGGGAAAATTGGAATCCCGAAAGCGATTATCAACAAAAAGGGGAAACTTACCGATGAGGAGTTCCAGAAAATCCGGGAACATCCCGTTCTGGGACAGGAAATTCTCAAATACGTGGAGGAGCTTCCCGGACTGGCGACTGGGGCGCGCTGGCACCATGAGCGTTATGACGGGCGCGGCTATCCCGACGGCCTTTCCGGGGAGGGCATTCCCGAGGAGGCGCGAATTATCTGCGTCGCGGACGCCTATGACGCGATGACTTCCAACCGGGCGTATTCGGATATACGTCCGCAAAGCGAAGTGCGCGCCGAGATTGTCCGTTGCCGCGGGACGCAATTTGACCCCTCCTTAGCGGATATTATGATTCAAATGATAGACGATGACAAGCGTTACAGAATGCGCGAACTGACGCGGGAGCAACCGTAACGCGTTAGCGCGGATTCGTGAGAACGTATCGTTACAGATTGTCAGGCGGCTGAAAGCGCAAGCCTTTCAGCGCGATATAACCGCCTTCTTCGTCATTGCTCGCGGTGACGCGTTTCGCCGCGTTCCTGACGGATTCCGGCGCGTTGCCCATGGCGATACCTAAGCCCGCTTCCCGTAAAGTTTCCGCGTCCTCACAGCAACAGCCAATTACAACAATGCGGCTCAAATCCAAATGGTAATGCCATTGCATGGTTTTCATGGCGGCGCATCGGGACACGTCCCGCCTGACCGCTTCCAGATAGACGGCGCCGGAAAGCGTAAATCGCAACGTTGGAAACGCTTGTTCGGCGCTTTCTTGAAGTTGCCGG
>JAFSOM010000131.1 GCA_017447005.1 Oscillibacter sp. | reverse complement strand
CTCCGTCGTGGCGAACTGCCTCGCCAAGAACTGCCCCACCGTACAGGAGTTTGTCGGCGTACAGGACTTGTTCGGACAGGTCGGCCCGCAAGACTTCCTCATGGACGAGTACGGCCTCCGCGCCGCGAATATCGTGGAAGCCGTCAAGAAGGCTATCGCCCGGAAGTGATTCCGTCTTACGTTCCCCTTCCCGCTTTCAGGGAGGGGGAGCGCCGGGATTTCATTTAACCGCAATCATATAATGCAAAAGGAGATATGTTTTATGGATGCTTTTTCCGCCGCGCTAATGGCCGACAAGCGTGAAATTATCTTCGCGCCCACCGTCTACAAGTTCCAGACCTTCGCGCAGATGGCTGAGGAGTTCAAGCTCAACGAACGCGACGTGGTACTAACCAACGAGTTCATCTACACGCCGTTCATGAAAGACCTGAATCTGAAATGCAGTTACGTCTTTCAGGAGAAGTTCGGCGCGGGCGAACCCTCCGAGGCCATGATTCAAACCATGTACGACGCCATCCCCTATGACAGCTATGACCGCGTGATAGCCGTCGGCGGCGGCGCCATTATGGACCTGTGCAAACTGCTGGGCTGTAAGCGTCCCGACACCGTGCACAACCTCTACTTCAAGCGTTTCCCCGTCGTGCACGAAAAGGACGTTATCGCCATTCCGACGACCTGCGGCACGGGTTCCGAATGCACCAATATTTCCGTCGCTATCGTCAAGGACGAGAAGGACGGCGTACTGACCGGCGGCGAAACCAAACCCGGCCTCGTCTCCGACGACATCATCCCGAATAAGGTCTGCCTCATTCCCGACCTGCTCCGCACGTTGCCCTATAAGCCCTTCGCCTGCTCCGCCATTGACGCCCTCGTGCACGCTACGGAATCCTTCCTCTCCCCGCACCGCAAGACCATGACCAGCGAGATGTTCAGCGTCACCGCCATGAAAACCATCCTCAACGGCTTTATGCTCATCGACAAGAAGGGTCAGGACGCCCGTTTCGAGTATATGAACGAGTTCGTGACGGCGTCGTTATGGGCGGGGCTTGCGTTCCAGAAGGCCGGTTGCGGCCCCGTGCACGGAATGTCCTTCCCCCTCGGCGGCACCTACCACGTGCCCCACGGCGAGAGCAACTATCTGCTCTTCGGCGCCGTGCTGGACTACTACGACGAACACAAGCCCGACGGCGAACTCATGCGCTTTAAGGAACTGGTAGCGTCGATTCTGGGCTGTGAGCCGAAAGACGCCGTGCCGCAGTTGAACGCGTTGCTGGAACGCATTCTCCCGCGCCGTCCGTTACGCGATTGCGGCTTCAAGGAGAGCGACTTCAAGGCGTTCCCGCAGTCGGTGGAAGCGAATCAACAGCGCCTCATGACCAACGCCTATTACCCGTTCGACCTCGAATCCGAAGAGGCCATTTATCGCAAATGCTACTAATCCCCGCTTATCGTTGAGCGCGTAACGTAACGCAAAAGCCGTCCCGTCATCATGGGGCGGCTTTCCGTTTATTCGTTCCCGGACGGCGTTTCGGCGTCGGAGGAGGGCTTCTTTTTCGGCGGTTCGGTATCGTCGGCGTCACTTTTCATCATCTGCGCGTTTACGTCTTTCATAAGCTCCTTGATAATTTCCAGCTTTGCGGCGTCCTTATTGGTTTCCGTTAAGGAATCCGCAACACGCAACGCGAACGCGATATTTTGCGACAGTACCAGTTTGTCATGGTAACTGTTCATGCTTGTGACTGTCTTGTTATACATAGCGAAGAATATGGACGAAATAAACTCCGTGATAACCCCGGACGCGCAAGTAATATAGGCGGGAGTAGTAAACCCTATAAGTAATGAAACAACACCGACGCCTATCAACACAGCACCGCCAATAGCTACATTTTTCGTAATGGAAAAGCCCTTTTTAGCGTGTTCACGTGTTAGGGCGTAATATTGGTCTAGATATTTATAACTGATTTTAATGGAATTTTTGAAAAGGTTCTCTTCCACTTCATCTTGCGTGTGCGAAAGGTCATATTCATAAAGTTTTTCTTGAATTGTATTGTGCCGCTTTGTTTTCATGCTATTGAGTATGTTTGCTATGGAGAATGCCCACATGTGCATGGCGAAAAGGAAGGAAACGAATAGAATAATAGCGCCTTGTAATTCTCTTTCACTCAACCAATAAAATTGTTCGCTATTAGTTACAATGTAAAAAATCAAAGCGGCAATGCCACCGTCAAAAAAGATAAAAAAAAGCACTTTATGCAATAAAGGCGTTTTCTTAGTTACGTGCGTTTTTGCATACGCCTTTAATTTATGATATTCCTCTTCTTTCAACGGTCCTTCTTTCGTCAAAAGTTTTTCTATTGTTGACGTGTTTTTTTCTTGCGCCACTGCTATCACCTCAATTTTATATAATCGTGCACCGCCGACGGGCGCGGAGAATTACGCAACCTGTCGGCGGATAGCATACGGGAACAATATCAGCGTTTGGAGAACTGGGGAGCGCGGCGGGCGGCTTTGAGGCCGTACTTCTTACGCTCTTTCATACGCGGGTCACGCGTGAGCAGTCCGGCGCGTTTGAGAATGGGGCGGTTGTCCTCGCTGACAAGCAACAGGGCGCGGGAAATGCCGTGACGGAGCGCGCCGGCCTGACCCGAGACGCCG
>JAFSOM010000130.1 GCA_017447005.1 Oscillibacter sp. | reverse complement strand
GGGGCGGCACGAATACCACGGCGCGGGCGTTGAAGTCCATTGAGGAGGAGTACAAGGACACCGACCAGTGGGAAGCGGTGCAAAGCAAAATCAATGAAAAAGTAGTCCTGTACATCATTCTCGACCAAGACGAGAGCTACGGCGACTATATCGCGCAAAACTGGCCGGATTTGCTGATTATCAACGACCGCTCCAACTTCTGGCACTTCGCTTACGCGTGGCAGTTCCATTCCGACGAGTTGAATGACACATTAAAGGCGGCGTGGACTACCGAAAACCTGATGGACAAAGGCCCGCTCATGGACTATTACGCGCTGATGGGCGACGGAAAAATGCTGCCTGGCGAACTGTACGACGAACAGCGCGGAACCGACGATTATCTGGCGGCCAATCCCAATTACGAGCGCTACGACTTTATCTCCGAGGGCGATTCCCCGTCGTTCTTCTATCTGCTGGACACGGGCCTTCGCAGTCTGGAGAATCCGTCCTACGGCGGATGGGGCGGTCGTTTCGGACAGGAAGGCGACAAGCTCTATAAAAACACGGTCGTGGATTACAACCCCTATTCGGGACGCTACGAGGCGCAGTACACCCTCTCCCGGTGGTTTACGGACATTCAGAACGATTTCGCGGCGCGGGCGGACTGGTGCCTGACGGACGACGATACCGCCGTCAACCACGCGCCGACAGTGAGCGTTACGGAGGGAATCGACATCGCCGCCGCGCCGGGTGAAACCGTCACATTGACCGCCGTCGGCGAGGATAAGGACGGCGACACGCTCTCCTATCGTTGGTGGCGTTACTTTGAGGCGGATACCTATCAGGATACGGAATACGTCAATGAGATTGTAGCCGACGATTCTCTTGGACTGCTTATCGACCTGACCAGAGACGTGGCGGAGAATGAGCCGCTGGATACAATTGAAATTGCCGGGGCGAATCAGGCGCAAATGTCCTTTACCGTCCCGGAGAACGCGAACAGCGGCGACACTATCCACATGATTGCGGAGGTACAGGACGACGGCGCGCATACGTTGAAGCATTACCAGCGGGTCATCATCACGGTGGAGTAAGCGAATCCGTCGCGTGGAAACCGCGCCGCAAGCGTGGAACCGGATAGGTCGGCGCGCTGACCTGTCCGGCATTCCACCCGGCGGCGCGATAAATGGCGGACACTGACGAAGAAAGGCGACGTATTTATGAAAAAAACGCTTATCGTAATTCTGACGCTGTCCATGCTCCTGTCTCTGCTGACAGGGTGCGGCGCGGGCAGTCCCGCCGGACAGCAGGGCGGGGACTCCGACGCTGAAACGGCGCAAAACGGAGAGACGGATACGGAACCCGTAGCGGAAGCCGAAGAGACGGACGCGGAACCCGTAGCGGAAGCCGAAGAGACGGAAGATGATATTCCGGCGTGGTCGGAACCTAACGGAAGCGCGGAACCCAGAGCGCTGGTTGACAGCGCGTCAAAGCCCCGGATTATCATTACGCAGGACGGGGAAGTTGACGATAACAACTCTCTGATTCGCACGTTACTTTACGCTAATGATTTGGATATTGCCGGGATTGTGCAGACCAGTTCCCAGTACCATTACAGCGGGGATGAAACGCATGAACCCTACCGCTGGATGGGTACGGACTGGATGTTCGATACGCTGGACGCTTACGAGGCGTGCTATCCGAATCTGATTGCCCATGACCCCAATTACCCCACGGCGGACAAACTCCGGGCGGTGACGGTTGTCGGCAACGTCAAGCTGGAAGGCGAGATGGAGGAAGTCACGGAAGGTTCTGAACTGATTCGCGCCTGTATTCTGGACGACGACCCGCGCACGTTGAATATTGCCGTAGGCGGCGGGGCGAATGTCGTGGCGAGGGCGCTGAAATCCATTGAGGAGGAATACAAGGACACGGAGCGGTGGGAGGAACTTTATGAAAAAGTATGCGGCAAGGTGATTTTAGCCGCGTGGGGCGCGCAGGATAACGCCTACGAAACCTATATCAGCCAGTCGTGGCCGGGGATTCCCATGCTCGATGTCAGCGGCGCGTCCGGGCCTATCGGCTATTCGTGGGGACAGACGGACATTCCTATGTCCGCGATGAAAAAGCTGGAAGGCAGTTGGATGTATGAGAATCTGGAAACCGGACACGGCCCGCTGCTGGATAAGTACGTCACATGGGGAGACGGGACGCATTTGGACGGCGAGGGCGATTCCGACCAGTTCGGGGAAAATGAAGCGCTCGTAGGCAGTCTCGATTGGTGGGGCGGGCAGTGGATGGGCCTTGTCTACAATCGTTACGACTTCCTCTCCGAGGGCGATTCCCCCGACTGGATTCGCGCCCTTGACAACGGTCTCCGCGCCGGTGAGGATATGACTTACGGCGGCTGGGGCGGACGGTATGTCCCGGCGGAGTATGCGGCGAATCCCGACGCGGTTTATTACGCCTCCGCGCCGGAAACCAGCATGGCGAACTGGATGGAAGCCATTCAGAACGATTTTGCGACGCGGGCTGACTGGTGCGTTACATCCGCGTATGAGGACGCCAACCACGCGCCCACGGCGGAAATTACGGAAGGACTGGACTTTACCGCCGCGCCCGGAGAAAGCGTATCTCTGTCGGCTGTCGCGGGCGACCCGGACGGCGACATGGTTTCTTACCATTGGCGGCAGTACGCCGAGGCCGACGCCTACGCGGGAAGCCATGACGGAAGCGTCAGAATTGCCCATACGGACGGCGACCCGGCGAAAGTAGCTGTAACCGTTCCTTATGACGCCGTGTCCGGCGATACGATTCATATCGTTCTTTCCGTTTCCGATAACGGAGAAAATTCCCTGACCGCTTATCAGAGGGCTGTTATCACGGTTGGATAAGTCAAACGCCACTTC
>JAFSOM010000129.1 GCA_017447005.1 Oscillibacter sp. | reverse complement strand
CAGGCGCTGTTGCTTTTCGTTCAGGCTGTCAAACAGTTTCCGGTTCATTTCCGCTCATTCCTTTGCTTTTTCTTTTCATTATACCACATTATCAACCAAAGCCATAGTTGCAAAGATTATTTTTTCGCAAGTCCTAAGTGCGCCCTTTCAGGGACGTTACCAGTCAGCAGGCGGTTCGTTTTCCAGAACGCGCTACCGACAAGTCCCGCAGATAACGCGACAATTCGTCCAGCGTCATGGAATTTGTCTCCGGCATTGCGCTTTCGACAATCGCGCCCTTCTGAATAAGCCGCCGCGTCCGCGCTTTGCGTTCCCTCACCCGGTCACGCGCCTGCGCCTCCTCCAAGCGATGTTTCGCTTGTAACAGCTTCTTTTCCTGTTCGTCCATGCGTCACAACCTTTCTTTTCATTAGCGCTAAAACAGGGCTAAAGTAGAGCTACTTTTTGAACGGCATCCGCAGAAAGTGGCTATAATTTCGGGCAGTTTTATAGCTACTTTTTCCCGTTGGCGCTAAAATTAAACTGTACCCCTTGTCAAGGACAAATTGAAAAGTGCAACGAATAATTCATGGAAGGTGTACCCTATAAATTAGACAAGCGCGCACATTGATATGACGAACGCGTATTTCGGCGTAGCAAGTCCGTTTATCCTTTTTACTAAGGGAGTCCGCAATTCGGCCTCCCAATGAGATAAACAATTTTCCTTTGACACAGAACCCCCTATTGCGGCTAAGACGGCTGTGCCGGACAGCCCCATGCGCAACCAGTGCGCACACTGGTTACCCCTTGGAGCCGTCCGGCATAACCAGCCTACCACAACAGGGAACCCGCTGTGTCAATAAAAATTTGATTTACTAATTGTCCGGCCTGCCTGCGGCGAACATCAAGCCGTTCCCCACCTTTCCGCGCTGGCGGGTATGGTTTCCGAACAGCCGCGCAAGGTAGGAAATCAGCTTTCGCGGCGCGGACGTTCCTCAGAGAGCGCCGAAGGCCTGTTCTCAGCGGAGCGGCGCCCCAACTCTTTCGGGGATTTTTCAATTTGGGGCGCGGGAGGCGGATTCGGCACAGCGAGCGGATATTTTCCCGTTACGCAAAATTGGTAATACTCATTAGGAGAAAGCTTGGCAAGCTCCCATTGATAACGCTCGTTGTTGTAGTAGTCCATATACTCGTCGATGACCGACTTTACCTGCCCGTAGGTTTCGCATACTTTGACCTTTTCGCCGATATGGTCTTTCATATGCCCGAAAAAGCTCTCCTGCGGCGCGTTATCCCAGCAGTTTCCCCGTCTGGACATCGACTGGCGCAGGCCTTCGTCCTCAAGAATCTGAACGAATTTGCGGCTGGTGTAGTGGGAACCCTGGTCGCTGTGCAGGATGGTTTCCTGCTGGAGCGACACTCCGTGTTCCTTTATAAGGGTAGCCACGGTTTCCAGAACGAAATCCACTTCAAGGGATTCGCTGAGCGCATAGGCCAGAATTTGTTTGGTATACGCGTCTAAAATGGTGGACAGATAAGCGAATGTCCCCTGATAAGGTATATAGGTAATGTCAGTCAGCAGTACGATTCTCGGCCCGTAGCATTCAAATTCCCGTTCCAGAAGATTGGAGGCGACATGGCTTGTCCGCATGGCCTTCGCCATTTGCCGGTACGGATTCGCCCGGCGAACCGGACAGACCAGACGATACTTCCTCATCAGGCGGCGAATCTTCTTCAAATTCATGACGACGGGCGGATTCATATGCAGAAGACGCATATAAACGCTCTTTGCGCCTTTGGAGTAGCCTCGCGCCTGATACGCCTGAAGAATCAACTCGAAGTCTTTCCGATCCTGTTCCTCCCGCTCTTCCCGAACCGACGCGGCTTTCAGCCACGCGTAGTATCCGCTGCGCGATACGCCGGCTATTTCGCACATCGCCGATACGGAGAGCGTTTTGTCTTCCCTCAGCGTTTCATAAATGACCTGAAACGCGCATGACGCTTCGTTCATGAGCAGGCCTCCTATTTCCTCATACCTCTGATTGAGATAATTTTTTTTAGAAAGTCCAGTTCCTTTCTCATGTACTGAAGCTCCTGTCGCATTTGCCGAATCATGTCTTCGGAACTTCCCCCGTCCGATTCCGGCGGTTTTTCCGCGCCTTTTTCCCGTCCGCCCCGGAAGCCTTCCGGATTGGCGAACTCTTGTCGGATATGTTCCCGGATTCCGCCAATCCGCCGCTCTCCCAGCGTTTCGACGCTGTAGCCGCAGCCCTTGACAATCTCCGATGGCGTTTTACCCTCACAGTATTCGCCCCAGAACCGCTCTCGGAATTCCTTCGTGAAGGCAATCTGTTTCGCGGTAACGCGGCTCGTGTACGGGTTGGCCGCCAAACTTGCCATCTCTTCGGCGTTAAAAACTTTTTTACTCATGACGGCTAATGATTTCCTCCTTTCGCCTATCCCGTCATTATACGCCGAAAACGCTTTCTCGCAAAGGCTCTTCCAGAAGCTGCACTTTCTAATCTGTCCACGACTATGGGTATAGTATAAATAAGGCTAAAGTAGCTCTACTTTTTTGGAATGGCGTCCGTATAAAGTGGCTACAATTTCGGGTGCTTTTAGCGTCAAAATCAAAAAGTAGCTCTAAAACCGCCCTATTTTGGCGCTATCAGAAACTTTCGATAAAGCCCATCAGCGCGTCCTCCATAGCCGCCTGTTCCTCGCTGTCCGGCGTCTGACTGGCGTTTGCGCTCCCCGATTTCGCGTTTACGTTATCCGGCGTCGGCGCGACGGAAACCGTCTGCAGACGCGTCGGCGCGGAGCGCAGACCGCGCTCCACCGTATCCAAAACACGCTGTAAAAAGGCTTCTTCCTTTTCCCTCGTTTCAAGATACGGGTCGTTCGCCAACCGCTCCTGACGGTCAAAGAAGTCGTTGAGAGCGGCGACAACCGCTCTGCTGTACGACTTGTAGCGCGTCCTGTCCATGCTCCGCAAACGCTCCCACGCCCGCCTGTCCTCCGCGTTGTCCAGATTCAGGCGGAGATTCGTGTTGACGATATTGCCGCTCATACCGCGCTCCCGCCGCGACGCATTTTCACGCCCGCGAGGTATTCGTAACCTTTCGCCATTGCGCAAATATCGTCCACGATAATCACGCGCTCCTTGTCGTACTCCCCGAAGTTTTTGACAAGACATCCCCCGCCGCCGACAATATACAGCCGCATGGATTCCGGGTCGTACTCGCGCTCCCGCAGTTTGCGGAAGATTCCCTTG
>JAFSOM010000011.1 GCA_017447005.1 Oscillibacter sp. | reverse complement strand
TCAGATAGTCGGCGATTTCATTAAAGGAATGTTTGTCGCTGTGCAAAGAAAGCGCGCTATCAATTTTCTTGGTGCCTACAATCTGATACTGTTGTTCCAGATACCAGTTGATTCCGGCAATATCGTTATCGTCCCAGAAACGGCGTTCCGTGCGCTTTGACCACGGAAGCTGTTTCAGAACTTCTCCGCGTCCGGCAAATTCGTTTAAGGCAAAGCGGTCTTTCAAATTGGGGTCATGTTCTAATATCAACCAGATATTGTTGATTGTGGATAATACGACGCCCGTTTTCTCATGCCGCTGTAGTTGCAATTCCCAGCCGAAATCATCTTCCGACTGTTCGCCAGCGTCCATCGCAATCGGCGCAAATGCGTTTTGCGCCGATTCTCTCCGTTCCCGGAGAATCAACGCCCCCACCGCGTCATCAGATGCCGCGAGCTTGCACATTTCCGTAAAGCTGGGGAGTCGATTGCCTTTAGTTCCTTCCTTTACGTCCTCGCCATCGTCAAGGTCGCCAAACTTATGGAGACGTACCAAATCAAAGGCGTTGACAAGGCGATTGCTACAAGGGTCGGTCGCGTGGTGGGAGTAGAGGAATTTGCCGTCGTCATACAGAATTGCGCCGCCCG
Source organism: Oscillibacter sp. (assembly GCA_017447005.1). GTDB lineage: Bacteria > Bacillota > Clostridia > Oscillospirales > Oscillospiraceae > Oscillibacter. The sequence continues at coordinate 2,649 of JAFSOM010000011.1, read as the reverse complement.
TGGTGGAGCCTCCGGTATAGGTGTAGCGGCCTTCCGTAGCCGTGCCCGTATAGACGCGGGGCAGGAACTTAGCCATTGCCGACGGAACGTCATAGACCCGGCAGAACGCTCCCACAATGCCCTTTTTCTCGGTAGGGTCGCCCTGTTTCGCCGCAAGCCTTCGGTGGTTGACCTCTCCCGGCAGGCGCGGCCAAGAGGCGGTGTCGCGCCAATCCGCGTATGCCGCCAGCACTCCATCTACGGAGATCATGGGCTTATCTGCGGAGTAGAACACATACTGCCCGTCGGCGCAGACGCTCGGCCAGTACATCAGGCGTTGCACTTCAAATGTGGTAGGGTCAGCCAATTCCAGCCCGATTTTGTTCATCGCGTACCGGGCTACGGGTTCGTACTCGTCCGCCGCGCAAGTCCTGTCCAGCGGACACAGAATCCGCAGGCGGGGCGCGTCCGGGCGGTGCTTCCGGGTAGAGTAGATACAATATCCGCAACCAAGAGCCTCCACGCGGGCGCAGACGTTTTCCGTCATGCCGTTAGGGATATTGTCAAGGTCAAGCGCCAGCATATCCCGCCCCGTCACGGCCCCGGCTTTGCGCCGGGAGCCGTTCAGGGAGCCGCCCACAAATCCGCCGATGTCCTTCAGTTCGTCCTGTTGGCCTTTCTGCATTCCCATATACGCCGCCATCGTTTCCGTACTTCTGGACGGAACGCGCAAGCGTTCGTACAACTCGGAAATCAACAGCGTTTGGGGACGCCAATCAACGGATTTACGGCTGGAGCCTACGGATATGGTGATTTTCCGGTCATAAATCATAAGCCTCAATCCTTCTTAAAGAACGCGTTCGCCCATCCGTCCGCGTTCAGGGGCAGACCCGGCGCCCACGGGGGCGTCCGGCTCATAATGGACACCATTCTTTTCAGGTCGTTTTCCGAACCGTCGGGAATTTCCGCCACGCATTCGTCATGCACATGGAACACTATCGGAAACCCGGCGTCCTCCAGATTCTCCAACGCGAAAGCCAGACAGTCCCGCGCCACAGCCTGCGTGATGTTCTCGGCCAGTTTTCCACCCCACGTTGACACGACGGACCAGCTTTTTTTATCGTCAAGACCCATATAGCACAGAGACGCTCTTCCACGATTATCGCGCCCCATATGCGGCTTGACGTAATAGAGTTTGCGTCCGCTTGGAAGTCTGATTGTAAGGAAGTCGTTGTGCAAGTCGCATTCGCGGGCGAAAGCTAAACGCCCGTTCCACAGTTCCACGCGCCGTCCCAGATTGACGGCCTCACGCGCCGCCGCTTCCACTGTACTCCAGAATTGGACAATATGGGGATTCTCGCCGCGCCAACGGCTTACGATGTCCGGCAGTTCATCTTCCGTCAATCCTATTTTCAACGCGCCTTGCTTTACCATCGCGCCGGGACCGCCGCCGTATCCAAGAGCCAGCGTCGCAACCTTTCCGCGCTGACGGTAACTGTACTCCGGATTTCCCTTTTTGATTTTCTCAATGGGGACTTTGAACATCTGCGCCGCCGCCGCTTCATAGATTTTTCCGTGAGTGCGAAAGACCTCTAACGCCCATTCCTCTCCGGCCAGCCACGCAATTAGACGCGCCTCAATCGCGGAGAAATCCGCATCAATCAGCGTATGTCCGGGCGCGGCGACAAGAGCCGTGCGGATAAGCTGTGACAGAGTGTCGGATACGGAACCGAACACAAGCTGTAGCCCGTCCGTATTCCGTTGTTTTACGAAGTCCCGCGCTAAGGGCAACAGTTCCGATTTGATATACGTTCGCGGAAGGTTTTGAACCTGTACCAGACGCCCGGCCCACCTGCCCGCCCGGTTGGACCCATAGAACTGTAACGTACCCCGGACGCGTCCGTCAGCGCAAACAGTCGCTTTCAGGGCGTCGTATTTCTTATTACTGGTCTTGCTGAGTTCCTTGCGGATTTCCAGTAACCTCCGGGCTTTGTCTCCGGGAAGCTCCTTTTCAAGGAGTTCCTCAACGTCGTTTTTCCGAAGATTCGCGGGGCGTTCCCCGATTTCCGCTTCCAGCCAGTCTTTCAACTTTGAAGGGCTTTTCGGATTCGACAAGCCGGAAATTTGCGTGGCCTCCCGTAACAGTTCATCTTCATTTTCCGAGGCAATTTCCAACGCGCTGTCTACCAAATCCATGTCCACTGTCACGCCGCGCCGATTGATAATCTGGTCGGTTATCCACTGTTCCTGAATATCGTCAGGAACGGGGAACGGAGATAGCCGACGTTCGACTTCCATTTCAGCGGTCACGTCCTGCGCGTTGTAGACTTTGAACAGGTCCCATTTCGCCGGGTCATGCGCGGGCAGATTCCGGCTTCTGTAGCCGTTGCTCCGCGTTGGCTTACAGGGTTTGCAGAAATACGCTATCAACGCTTTTCCGGTCGCCTGTTTCTTCTGGTCTTCCGAAAGTCCCAGCGCGTTTCCCGCCGCTTCCAGACTTCTCGGATACCCGCAATAGAGGGCGTGAATCATAGAACAGCGCCATTGCCGCAACCATTCTTTTGAGGCGTCTTCCGACAGGCGAAATCCTTTAGAAAGACACAGCCACTCAAAAGAGGCGTTGAACGCGTGTTTGATTACATTCGGCGCGAACAGCGCGGAGTAGAGCGG
>JAFSOM010000128.1 GCA_017447005.1 Oscillibacter sp. | reverse complement strand
GTGAATGGCTGTGTGGCATTCCCGACATACCACCAGCGTTTTCCGTTTCCGAGCCGCCATAATCCATACCCATGCGGGCGGCGCGGCCTTGCCTTTGGTTTTCAAGTCCGATAACTTGCGGATGTGGTGAACCTCAATATTCTTGCGGCTTCCGCATAATTCGCAGGTATCCGCCGTCAGTCGCTTAATCAGTTCCGTTCGTCCGCCGTACACCTGATAGGGTTTGTCCTGAATGACAGCTCTGCGTTTATGAACGAGTGAGATTCCACCCCATGTAGCCACGAGCGGCTTTTTGCCGGGGCGGTTGACAACCACTTGCAGACACGGAACGGTTTTTCCGCTTGTGCTGACGGTCGTTGACTGGTATTTGGCTCTCTGCTTGCTGACGCTTGACCTGTGCTTACAGGCCAGAGTTTTCAGCAACGCCGTTCCCATTGTCCAATAGAGTTCGGAGAACCACGACAGGTTCTGCGCCAGAATGTAATACTGCACCAGTCCCCGATACTCCTGCTGAAATCGCTGAACAATAGAGAAATCGTCGTCATGCAACAGAGCGTTCCGGTGGATGACCTTTCCGTTTCTCATAAATGACCTGCGCTTGTCCTCAATGACTTTCGCCGGGACGAATAACGCGATTACTCCGTTGGCTCCTCTGCGGCCTGTGGGGTCAATGTAGTCGTCGCTTCTCTGCGCTTTGATGTCATAGTTGAGAAATCTCGCCGCCTGACTGCCCGCGTTGGTAATCAGCGTCTTTTCCTCCGACAGTTCCAGCTTCAACTCGCACTTCAAAAAGTCGCGCATTCGCGTTTTGATTGCTTCCGCTTCCGCTTTGGAGCCTGTGAACCCGATGATAAAATCGTCCGCGTATCGAACATAGCGACATCTGCGGTAATTCTTATCATAGGGGTCAACGGAGGGAATGGAGCGGCGTTCCACTTTCAGTTTATGAACCTTCCGCTTATCACCGCTCTTTTTCGCTTTGTCAATTTGAGCGTTCATTCTGTTGTAGGCGGGATTGCCTTTCTGCCGCTTTCCGCGCGTATTTTCCGGAATGACAGTCTTTTCCATCCACTGGTCAAACTCATTCAGATAGATATTGGCCAGTAACGGACTGATGACGCCGCCCTGCGGACAGCCGCTGATAGTTTGATTGAACTTCCAGTCCTCCAAATATCCGGCTTTGAGCATATTGGAAATAAGCCGGAGCATTCTGTTGTCATGAATATCCCTTGACAGAATTTCAAGCAGTACGTCATGATTCATGCTGTCAAAGTATTTGGAAATGTCTCCTTCGATAAACCAGCGGGTTCCTTTCCATGTCTGGATTTCCCGCAAAGCTGTGTGACAGCCTCTGCCGGGTCTGAACCCGTGGGAATGTTCGCTGAACCGGGGTTCATAATACGCTTCCAGAATCTCGCGCATGACCTCCTGCAACAGCTTATCTCCCCATGTCGGAATGCCCAGAGGACGCTTCTTCCCGTTTTTCTTCGGGATATACTCGCGCCTTGCGGGTTTCCAACGGTACTTTTCTTCCCGCAGAAGTTCAATCATCCTGTCAATTTTACGGATTGACATACCGTCAGCCGTTTCTTCCGTCACGCCTTTTGTCAACGCGCCTTTATTCGGGTATAACTTCGCGTAGGCGTTCAGATAGAGTTCACGGTTGAACAGAAGTTTGTAAACTCTCTCAATGGGTTTGCGTTCTTTTCCACGTTCTTGAATGACTGTTAAAATAGTTTTGGCTGTACGCATCTCACGCACCTACTCCTTTCTAATCAGTCAAAATTACCTGTCGCCCTTTGCCGTGTACAGGGCTTTCCCCTGCTCTGACTACTACGGCGACTCCGTGACCTTGGAGGTCTCCCTCTTTAGGCCATCCTGCCATTCGTCAAAAGTGTACGTTTCGAGCGTCCCGTAGGTTCCTTGTTCGTTCCTTTAATCGCACTCACTGTGCGCTCTTTCACTGCAAAAAGTTACCCATTGCCCAATCACATCAATGGGTATACAGTGACGCTGGTTTCAGCCGCTTTCCAGCGGGCGATGCTATGCGCCAAGTCGGAACTGAGGTTCAGGCAGTGTAGCTTTAACCATAGGACGCGGAACTTGCGGAGCGTCGAGACCTTGCGACTGCTCTCTTATCCGCTTTGCCCACATGCTATTGTCCCCTCCGGGTTTCCCTTTCAGGTAGGTTGGTCGTTCCCATTATCCACTTTTAATAATTTCCCCCTGCGGGGGAAATACACTTTTGCGCGTGACAGCGCACAATTAATAACATGTTATCCTGCGATGGCGAAACCAGTCCGGCGTGAATCCGCGAGGCGCGTTCGGAGAGCGCCGCCATCATTTCCTTCTGCGTTTCCGTGGGCTTCGCTTTGAAAACACGGTATTCCACTTTCGGAACGGGCAGATTCAACTGGTCGGCGGTCTTGATGTCCGCCACTTCCTTGAACAGATTCATCAGTTCGGGCAGGTTGAAAAAACGGGCGAAACGGGTCCGGGCGCGGTATTCGGTTCCCTCCGGGGCGAGTTCCAGCGCCGTGACCGTCTCCCCGAAACGGGACGCCCAGCAGTCGAAATGTCCCATGCCCATTTCCCGCAAACGGTCATATTGCAGATAGCGTTGGAGTACGAAAAGCTCAGTTACAGAGTTTGACAAACACGTCCCCGACGCAAAAATCACGCCACGATTGCCCGTTAATTCGTCCATATAGCGACATTTTGCGAACATATCGGCGGATTTCTGCGCCTCGTTCGTGGAAATCCCGGCGACGTTCCGCATTTTCGAGTAAACGAATCCGTTCTTGTAAAAGTCCGACTCGTCCACGAACATCCTGTCGACGCCCAATTCCTCAAAACAGACCACATCGTCTTTCCGTTCGGACGCCTGAAGTTTTGACGGACGCACTTCCAGCGACTTTTTTGTTTTTTCCATCTGCTTGACGGAGAATCCGTCGCCCTCGCTCCGTTTTATCTCCTCAATGCCCGCCGCGATTTCGGCAATTTCCTCTTTGAGAAGCCGCTCCTGCCGCTCCGGGCTAATAGGGATTCTCTCGAACTGGCTTTGCCCAATGATAACCGCGTCATAACTTCCCGTGGCAATTCTGGAGCAAAACTTTTTACGGTTGCGTTTCTCGAAATCTTTCTTGG
>JAFSOM010000127.1 GCA_017447005.1 Oscillibacter sp. | reverse complement strand
CGCCGTCCAGCACCTCAAGGGCATTCAGAACGCCGCCTACGTCGTTGCGATTAACGCTGACCCCAACGCCAGAATCTTTAAGAACTGCGACTACGGCATTGTCGGCGATGTCAAGGAGATTCTGCCGTTGCTGACCGCCGCGCTTGACACCGGAGAGAAGTCCCCCGCGCCGCCGATGGTCAAGATGAAGCGCGTCGCGCCGAAAAAGCCCTACGCGCCGAAAAAATACTACGTTTGCACGGGTTGCGGCAACGAATACAATCCGCTTGTCGGCGACCCCGAAAACGAGGTCAAGCCCGGTACGGCCTTCAAAGACCTTCCCGCCGGGTGGACGTGCCCGCACTGCGGCGAAATCCCCGATAATTTCCTTGAAATCGAGGTATAAGCGCGAATGTTCGAGGAATACGAGCGCGTCACAATTCAAAGTTCCGGCGTCGTCGGCGTGATTGTCGATAAGCGCATTGTAGACGGGCAAGCGCTGTACGTCGTAGAGGATGACCGGCGGAATGAAGATGATAATTACCCGCTTTATCAGTGCACGGACGCCGACTTGATAAAAACTGAACAGTAAGGAGAATGTTTTTTGAAACTTACGCGTAAGGCGTTGGAGATTGCGCGCTGACCGGGAGGTTTGCGTATGGCCTCCCGAAATCACTATTTTCAGGAGGAGCAATTTCCAATGAACCGTGAAAACAAACAAATCCAGTATGAGAAGGGTTATTATAAGAATCACCCGTGCGACAAAACTTTCGTGTGCAAAGTCTGCGGGCGTACCGTCTACCCGGACGGCGCCGGAAGCGGTCACAGAAACCACTGTCCGAACTGCCTGCACAGCCTCCACTTGGACGTAGAGCCGGGAGACCGTTCCGCGGACTGCGGCGGCATTATGGAGCCTGTCGCCGTATGGGTGCGCAAGGGCGGCGAATGGGCCATTATCCACCGTTGCCGCCGTTGCGGGGCGCTCTCGTCCAACCGTATCGCCGCCGACGATAACCCTTTCAAACTGATGTCCATCGCCATGAAACCCATTGCCCAACCGCCGTTCCCGCCGGAACGTATGGAGGAAATGAGCGCGTTGTAAGCTAATGTCATTCACTTTACGCGGCCCCCCTAAATCCCCCCTTTCAGGGGGGACTTACCGGAATTTTAGCGCCCTGAAATCATTGTTCCCCCGTCCCTGAAAGAGAAGGGGGACAGGGGGAAGAGTTCGTAACGCCTCAATGTAAATGACATTGTGAAACGGCGCGTTGTAAACCGCTCCCGCCTTCCGACGGGTACGAATAAAGAAACGGAGGAAACAACATGAATTGCTTTCGCAAGGTGACGGATGACCTGTACTGGGTGGGCGGTAACGACCGCCGTCTCGCTCTATTCGAGAATATCCATCCCCTCTATCACGGCGTATCCTATAACGCTTACGTCCTGCTGGACGAAAAAACCGTCCTGTTCGATACCGCCGACTGGGCCGTAGGCCGTCAGTTCATCGAGAACGTCACCGCCGTACTGGACGGGCGTCCGCTGGACTACATCGTTATCAACCATGTCGAACCCGACCACGCCGCGTCCTTACAGGAAGTGTTGCTCCGCTGGCCCGACGCTAAAATGATTATGACCCCGAAAGCCGCGTTGTTCCTGCGCAACTTCGGCTATCAAATCAACGGCGACAATATCCGGGAAGTCAAAGAGGGCGACACCGCCACGTTCGGCAAGCATACCGTGACGTTTATCACGGCGGCGATGGTTCACTGGCCGGAAGTCATGATGACGTTCGACACCACCAACGGCGTACTGTTCTGCGCGGACGCGTTCGGCTCGTTCCGCTCCCTCGACGGCAAGCTGTTCGCCGATGAGTTCGACTTCGACGGCGAATGGATTGACGACGCCCGCCGCTATTATACGAACATCGTCGGCAAGTACGGCCCGCAAGTGCAAGCCGTCTTGAAGAAGGCCGCCAAAGTCGATATTAAGTACCTGTGCCCGCTCCACGGCCCCGTGTGGCGTAAGGACCTTGGCTATATCATCGACAAACATCAGCATTGGAGTTCCTATACGCCGGAAGAAAAGGGCGTCATGATTGTGTACGCGTCCATGTACGGCAACACGGAGAACGCCGCCGAACTGCTCGCCGCCAAACTCGCCGAAAAGGGCGTCACCAATACGCGCCTCTACGACGTATCCAGTACGCATGTCAGCTATCTGATTTCCGACGTGTTCAAGTACAGTCACCTCGTTCTGGCGTCCGTGACCTACAACCTCGGCATTTTCCCGCCCATGCACAATTTCCTCGCCGATATGAAGGCCCTCAACGTACAAAACCGTACCTGCGCCCTGATTGAGAATGGCTCGTGGGCGATTCAGTCCGGAAAGCTCATGAAAGAGGCCCTCTCCGGCATGAAGAAAATGACCGTCCTCAACGATGATGTCAGCGTGACCATCAACTCCAGTTTCCGCGAACAGAATATCGCCGACCTTGACGCCCTCGCCGACGCCATTGCCGCCGATTTAGCCAAGTAATCCCGCCGTCCCGCGCAACGCTTCCGGACGATACGAAAATAATCAAAACGGGGGCGAGTAATATCGTCCCCGTTTATCATGAAAGGAGCTATCCTATGAGAATTATAGAGCCGTCCCACCAGTTTTTGGAGGACTTCGACGGCCTTGCCATGGTCAGAACTATCGAACGCATGGGACGCATTTGCTATAAGAGCGAGGGCGGCATTACCGAT
>JAFSOM010000126.1 GCA_017447005.1 Oscillibacter sp. | reverse complement strand
TTATCATGGCATTTTTCACCAGCGCAATCGGAACCCTTCAAACCCTCGTGGTCGCACTCGGAGCCGGACTTGGCGTTTGGGGCGCGATTAACCTTCTCGAAGGTTACGGGAACGATAACCCCGGCGCTAAAGCTCAAATGGCACATACCAATAACTCAACATTTCCCGGCAGACAGCCGCCCTATTATTCCAAAACCGCCCAAAACGCCGCGAACGTCGCACCGCGTTATGGGCGTTTTTGTGCCGATTGAGCGTGTCATAGCGCGTTAAAATTCGTATTTTAAGGCTAATATCGAATTTTACAGCAAATTTCCAGTGACGTTGGAATTTGCCGTTTTTATTGCCGATTTTCGACCCGGCGACATACGGCGCGAGGGGCGTCATAAGCGTCATGGACATAGCGTCGCGGACGCGCATAAGGGGAGTGACGCGCCGCTGGGAGGTCAAGCGACGGATGCGGCGTCGCTGTCAAATCACGAACAACCGCTATCAAACCGCGAACGTGACGGCGGGCCTGTCGCGTCAGCGCGTGACGCTGACGCCGTTGTCCCGTTCGTCGTTTTATATAGACATCACCATTATTTCATGTCCTGCTGGTCAGGCATGGGAAGGAGTAGCATGAGCAAAAGTAGCAAAAGGGACGGAGCCGCGCGGCGCGTCCCCGACAACGTGACGGAAATCCGCAAGGGGGGCTATGTGCTGGCGGTATCTGGGTATTATAAGGTAGGCGGCGCGGAAACCGCTCTCGACAAGATGGCGAGGGTGCTGGCAAGAGAGGATGCGTTACGGGAGATTCCCCGGACACAGGCCTCAGATTCCGAACAATCCGCGTGACGGACAGATTGCATTTTTTTGTTATGGGGTGTTATAGCGTTTGATGAGATAAGAGCATTACCCTAATTGAAATAGCGTAAGCGTTATTTGTCCAACATCCCTGTCAACTTATCCGCGAGTTCTTCCGGGCTTTCCGCGCACCCTTTTATTAGCCACAGCAGAAACACGTTATAGATTCCGCCCGCATGAAAGTACGATTTGTAATCCTCGTATTCTTCCCGATGGATGGAAAGAAACACCCGGTCAAATTCGTCTTTCAGAAGATAGGACAGGCCAGCCTTGTAAATCGCAGAGCAAATTCTCTGATACTGTTTGAGGTGGGTGAACAGTGTGATAATGTAATCCCGTGAGGTGTCATCCCGATAACTGATTCCGGATTCTTTCAAAAATTGTTCCGTAACGTCTTTCAGCCACTTCCGAAGAATGTCCTCTTTGCTTTCAAAGTTTCTATAGAAGGACATCCGCGTCACCCCGGCCTTTTTGCACAGGTCGGTAATGGAGATGTTATGATAATCTTCACGCTCCATCAAAAAAAGCAGGGCGTCCGTGATATAATCGGAAACCAGTCCCTCCCGTTTCGCCTTCATGATACAATTCACGCTCCTTTGTCACATTTCGCGTCCGGCCTCTTGACTTTCGACAAATTCATGCTACAATCGTAACATCACTATAGCAGACAGCGTTGACTTTGACAAGAGGGGGAATGAAAAATGTCACTGACCGCAAAGCGCGGCGTTCTGTTGCTCGTCGTTGCTCTTGTCGCCTTTGCGCTGGGGCGGCTGGCAGTACGGTTTGTCATGAATCTGCTACTGGGCGGCTCGTTGTTTGGAGGGAATTTCTTGTGAGCGCTAATGTGAAAGAAAAGAAAGGAAGGGCATTGTTCGTGGGGCTTTGCGTTCTGGTTTTTCTGCTGGCGTTCGGCGCGGGCGTCGTTTCAAAATTCGCAATCGCGCCGTCGTGGTCGAAGGAATACTCCGTTGTATGGAGCGATGAAATCGGAACGCTGAAAGCCGACCTTTCCTACGGCGACGGCGACGCCAACAAGTTTGACCTCTATCTCCCGAAAGATAACGGCAAAGGGAACTATGGCCTCGCGGTTTATCTTCACGCGGGCGGCTTTACGATGGGCGATAAGGCTGACGACCGGAATACGCTGGCGTGGCTTTGTTCCAAAGGTTATGTCGCGGCGGGCATTAACTACACGCTCCGCACGGAAACAAACGAGGCGAGCGTCCTTTCGCAGTCGAACGAAATCAAGGCGGCTGTCCCCAAAGTCATCGAAGCGGCGGAGGCGTTCGGCTACCACATTGACAAACTGACAATGGCCGGAGGTTCGGCGGGACACGCGCTCGCTATGATTTATGCCTATCGTGACGCGAAGGAGTCTCCGGTTCCCGTGGTATTCACTTATGGCGCGGTTGGCCCGTCGAGTTTTTATCAGGAGGACTGGGGCATCTTTGGCCTTGACCGGAACGATGAAGCCTGCGCCCTTCTATTCAGCGTAATGGCGGGAGTGGAAATCAGCGCCGAGGAAATCCGGGACGGCTCGTACTTAGAAAAGGTAAAGCCGATTGCCGCCGCCGAATGGGTCAACGAAAACTCCGCGCCGACAGTCGTCGCATATGGAACGCATGACCGTGCGCAACCCTTTTTGGCATCACTCCGCTTGAAATCTGCATTAGAGGAAAACGGCGTCGATTTCCGCTATTTTGAATGTACACACTCCGGGCATGGTCTCCAGAACGACGGCAAGATTTCCAGACAGTGGATGGAAGCCGTTGTGGAGTATCTTGGTAAGTATATGCCCATATAAATTCTTTTGGGCTAATACGTCGTGGTTTTATAGAGAGGAGTTTGACGTGAAGAAGATGTTGAAAATCGCGGGAATCTTTTTGCTGGCGATAATTATCGGCGTAAGTGTCGTTCTGAGAATCTTGGGAAACCTCCCCGCCGCGCCCAATGATTATCAGCGGACAGCGCAAACTGGCGGCGTTCTGGAAGCCAAGTATATGGCGGATGGCCCCTGTGAAGTGTCTGTGCGCGAGGACGCCGTTTTACAGGAGTTTGGAAAGTTTATCGTCCATTACCCCTCAGAGGTTGAGACGAGCGACAAAAAGTATCCTGTCATTGTTATGTGCAACGGCAGCGGCACTCCGCTTTCCAAATATCCCGCCGTTGCCAAACACTACGCCTCATGGGGATTCCTTGTCATTGGAACGGAGGAACTCTACTCATGGAATGCGTTCGGCGCGGAGATGTGTCTCCGTTATTTGGAACGATGGAATGAGAATCCAAAAATAGAGGATACCGAGAGCCTGTTCTATCAAAAGGTGGATTTCAATCGCGTGGGAATCGTCGGACACTCGCAGGGCGGCGTTGGCGTTTTCAATGCGATTACCGACACCACGCGCAAGGATGTTTATAAAGCCGCTGTCGCTCTGTCTCCGACAAATCAGGAACTGGCCCATAACCTGATGTGGGATTATGACAGTTCTCTCATTCACATTCCCGTTATGCTGGCGTCCGGAGCGGGAGGCGGCGACGATTGGGTCGTTACGGGAGAACAGCTTCAGGAAATTTACGACGACATTCCTTCCGGCAAACTCATGATGAGAAGAACGGACACGCATCATGGCGCAATGCTCTACAGCGCGGATGGGTATGTGACCGCATGGTTCATGTGGCTTTTGCAAGGCGACACGGAAGCGGCAAAGGCGTTTGTCGGCGATGACGCCGAAATATTGACCAACGCTCTCTATCAAGATATTAAGAGTGATGTCAATTTTGAAGCGCTAATAGAAACGTCGGCTCTTATGAAGCCGTAAATAACCACTGTTGTTTTAACCGTTTACCGGATTATGTTCGGTAAGCGGTCTTTTATTTCGCTCACGTTTTGAAAGGAGCGTCATGACACCAGAGCAGGAACTCGAACGACTGCGGCGGGAACTCGCCGAAGCGGAAAAGAAAGTCAGCCAATATCGGAATCAGGAAAAGATTATCCTGAACAAAGCGCGGGACAAGGAACGACGTAACCGGACGCGCCGCCTTATCGAACACGGCGCGATTCTGGAAAACGTCTTTCCCGTGAGAGACATGGACGGCGGGGAACTCACGGCCTTGCTTACGGAGATTTCCCTTCTGCCCGTAGTCTCCAAAATGCTGGAAGCCTACAAAAAGGACGGGGGACGGAGGACGTAAAATCCAACGGCGCACTTATACACCGTAAACGGTGAAGTGCGCCCTCCGGGGCTATTGCGCTCTACGAGCGCGATGGGGCTGACGCCCCAAACCCCCGTGACCTTTCAGGCCAGCGACAAAACGCGCAAAGGAGGTGACGCCTATCGCAATATTTCATTGCCCTATTCAAATCATAAAGCGTAGCCGGGGACGTTCCGCAGTGGAAGCCGCCGCCTACCGTAGCGGCGAGAAATTGACGAACGAGTGGGACGGACGCACTCACGATTATACCAGAAAGGGCGGTATCGTCCACACGGAAATCATACTGCCCGCCAACGCGCCGCGTGACTTTTACGACCGCGCCATATTATGGAACAGCGTCGAAATGTCGGAGAAGGCCGCTAACGCCCAGCTTGCCCGCGAGGTGGAGGTCGCTTTACCGAACGAATTAAACAGGGAGGAGCAGTTAAAGCTCGTCCGGGAGTTTGTCAAGGACGCCTTTGTTGACGCCGGGATGTGCGCCGACATCGCCGTGCATGACAAGGGCGACGGAAACCCCCACGCCCATATTATGCTGACGCTAAGACCACTCAACCCCGATGGAACATGGGGCGCGAAATGCAGGAAGGTCTATGAAGTGGACGCGGACGGAAACCGTATCCCTGACGGTAAGGGCGGCTGGAAAAACCACCGTGAGAATACGACGGACTGGAACGACAAAGGCAACGCCGAAAAATGGCGGGCGTCATGGGCGTCACATCTCAATAAAGCCTTGGAGTTAAAAAGGGTGGCGGCGCGAGTTGACCACCGCAGTTATAAGCGGCAGGGCGTGGATAAGATACCGAGTATTCACATGGGCGTGGCGGCAATGCGGATGGAGAAAAGAGGAATCCGCACAATTAAGGGGGACTTTAATCGAGCGATAGCCGCCGACAACAAACTGCTAAAAGAACTCAAAGCCAGAATTACGCGCCTGTATAATTGGAGCAAGGAATTAGCGGCGCGGGAGAAATCGTTAGGCGGTCGCAAACAAAGCGTCATGGCGCAACTGATGGACGCGCAGTTTGCGCGGCAAAAAGAAAAGTCCGCCAATTCCAACTACGCCGCAATCAGGAGACTGAAAGAAAACGCGGCTGTCTTTAACTTCCTCATGGAGCATAACATTAACTCTGTTGAGGAACTCTTTGACGTTATCTCCGATTTGAATGACCGCTACTATGACTTACGGGGGAAGATTGTAAACGCCGAGCGACGTATTGCCGCACTCCGCGAAAGGCTGGATAAGCTGAAACAATACCGCAGTTATAAGGCAGTCCGTCAAAAGTTAGACACGCTTAACGGAAAGAAGCGGGCCTTATA
>JAFSOM010000125.1 GCA_017447005.1 Oscillibacter sp. | reverse complement strand
TTTCGACATCTTGCCAGTTCGCATTTCTCAGGATTTCCGCATCTTCGCCAAAAAACGCTGAACCCGCTTCTTCGTTGCCCTGAAGTTCCCAAAGCATCCAAGCGGTCATGTAGCCGTCAGTACGGAGTTGCATATCGCCATGTTCGGCATTGACGCAACGTCCCCGCACTTTTGTAACGCTATCAGGCATGGAGTTATAGATGTCTGTCAGCGCGGCCAGCGGGGAGACGCCGCCGTATTCCGCGTTCACATCCGCTACGCCCGTATCGTCGGAAGAACCCGTGGCGGCTGTCATAAAGTAATCAAGAGCAATATCGGCGGGGTCATAACCCCATCCCATGTTGACGGACAGGAGCGGATAAGCGGCGCTGCCAGTAAATAACGCCTTGTACAGTCCGCTGTTGGCGAACTTTGTCACCGCGTTAATTGCGCCCGCTCCGCCTTGCGAATAGCCGACAGCGCCGATATTCGCAAGGTCTATATTCTCCTTTATCTCGCTTTCGTTCAAAACGTAATCCAACGTGATGGACGCCGTTTCGCCTGTTCCGGGTTGGGGGTCATCGTTGCCCGCGACAATAAAGCCCCAAGAGGCCAATCTCTCAAAAAAAGGCAGATAGGTTTTTGCCGGGGACTGGCTTCCATTGACAACGATAATAAGAGGATATTGCCCGCCCTTTGTTTTCAAGTCGGCTGGATAATACAGGTAAATATTCTTGATGGAAGCGTTGTCGGATTTCACAGTAAGGCTTTCCAACTCACAAGCGCCCCTGCCGGAATATTTTTCCTCCAAAGAGCCTCCGGCATTGAAAACATCTCCAGAAAGCTCGTAATAGTTGTCAGGCAAGCGGGGCGCGTTCAACGCTTTATGGGTGTTGACAGCGCTGTAAACCAGAAAGCCCGTCACGATAAGGACAAGAACGCCCGAAACAATCCCCCCAACTTTGAATAACTTTTTCACGTTTTCCCCCTTTTCGGTTCTGTTGACAAAATGAAGCGCTTACAGTATTATGTGCCCAACGGACTTTCATTTTTGCCAATCAGATAGGATTCGTCTGCCGCCGTGCGGAACATACTGTAGGTGTCCTCAGCAGAATAAATCGCAATGGTCGAGATACCAATGTCGTGATAAGCGCGGAACACTCGGAGAGCAATTTCCCCTCGGTTCGCCACCAACACTTTTTTGAAATCCTGAATTATTACAGCCTCCCTCATGTCTGAACAGGCAACAGCGAGTCTGCGGCCCGCTGTTGTATCGTTATCCTCTCAGTCCCAATTCGGATGAAGGCAAAACCAGCGGAGCGGATGAGATATTTTCAGAAGTCCACTTCCGTATCGTAGTAACAACACTTCAGCAGTTTCTCCATCTCCTCAACAGAGGGCTGGCGCGGATTGGAGGCTGTGCAGGCGTCGGCGATGGCGTTGACCGCGATGTTGTGGAGCCGGTCAAGGAAGATATTCTCCGGCACAAAACCTTGCTCACAGGGATAACTGTCTTTGCCGTAGCTCTGGATACCGTGGGGAATGTTCATCTCGTCATTCATATTCCGCAGGTACGCAATCAGGGCGGAAACTTTCTCATTGTCGGAGGCCCTCTTATCCGTAATTCCCATGTAATCCACAATGACGCCGTAGCGCCGCTTTGCTTCCGAGTTCTTCGCGTTGAACGAGATAACCTTGGGAAGATACATGGCATTTGCCGCGCCGTGGATAATGTGCGCCCCGCAATCCGCAAATACGGCGCCCGTCTTATGGGCCATAGAGTGGACAATGCCTAACAAAGCGTTAGAGAACGCCATACCCGCAAGACACTGGGCATTGTGCATTCGGTCCCGCGCCGCCATATCCCCGTTGTAAGAGGGAATCAAGTCCTTCATAATCATCTCAATAGCATGAATCGCCAAAGGGTCTGTAAAATCACAATGCGCGGCGGATACATACGCTTCAATCGCGTGCGTCATCGCGTCCATGCCCGTATGGGCCACCAGCTTTTTCGGCATGGTTTCCGCAAGCTCCGGGTCCACAATCGCCACATCCGGCGTAATCTCAAAGTCGGCGATAGGGTATTTGACGCCCTTTTCGTAGTCCGTAATAATGGAGAAAGCGGTTACTTCCGTGGCAGTGCCGGATGTGGACGATACCGCGCAGAAGTGAGCTTTGTTGCGCAGTTTGGGCAAACCAAACACCCTGCACATATCCTCGAAAGTGCAGTCCGGATTTTCGTACTTAATCCACATGGCCTTTGCCGCGTCAATCGGAGAACCGCCGCCAATGGCCACAATCCAGTCCGGCTGGAAAGCAAGCATCTTCTCCGCGCCCTTGATAACAGTATCCACGGAGGGGTCAGATTCAATCCCTTCAATCAGGCTGACCTCCATGCCAGCCTCTTTCAGATAGGAAACCGCCCGCTCCAGAAATCCGAAGCGCTTCATAGAACCGCCGCCGACACAGATGACCGCCCGCTTACCATGGAAGCGTTTTAATTCTTCCAGCGAACCTTTTCCGTGATATATATCACGGGGAAGCGTAAACCGCGCCATAGTGATACCTCCATTTCTAATTTCATGACAGGGCTGAAAACACGCTAATCTTAGCCCGCGCCATCTGAAATGTCAAGCTGAAAATAATCGGATTGATTGTCAAGGCTTATTCATTATTTCAGCAAATTCACGCTTTCTGAGCAAAAAAATTA
>JAFSOM010000124.1 GCA_017447005.1 Oscillibacter sp. | reverse complement strand
CACAGGCGACGCCTTTTACTAAAACCGCCTCTTCTCCATACCACCCGCAAGGCCGGACAATGTCAACGGTGACTTCGACTTCTTCACATTCCATCGTTCCGTGTCCGCGAACCTCTCTTGCCAGAGACGGGTCATAGCCCGTAGCTTTCATACGTTCCATGACGTTCATTTCTGATTGCTCCTTCTGCCCTCGTAACCTCCGGGGCGGGCGACTTTCCCAAACGTCTGGAAATCTCAAATCACCACCGTATCACAGACCGCGCCCAGTTTTTCGCCTGTTCCAGCGTGTCGCACTCCGCGACGCACTGTTCACTGCGCAAGGCCAGAACGAGCCATTTGTCCATGTTCCCGTCCGTGCCGTCGGGCAGAATCCACTCACGTTCCAGCAGTTCCTTGACCGTGCCGATGACGGCGACAGGCTTCACTTTTTCTCCGGCGTCGTTCGCTTCATACACACGGCGGATTTCGCTGTCTTTCACTTTGTAGAACTTAATCAGCATGATGCCCTCCCTTGCCCTCGTAACCTCCAGGGCGGGTCATGAATCAGAACTCGCCGTTCAACAGGTCTTGGTATTCCTGTTCGTCCAGCGCATACGCCGCGCCGATTTCACGGGCGTAATCCAACGCGCAGCAGTAGTCGCCCTCGTAGGCGTCCATCAGTTCCTCGTTGTCATCAATCAGGTAATACGTGGTCATGGCGTCCTCGCTTTCTCCGCGTCACTTGAACAACATGTAGCTCTTGCCAGTCCGCTCGTTCGTGTACATTTCAGCGCCTATCGTAAGCTGGCAGGTTAGTTTGGTCAGTTCATCCATCAGGCGGCCCTTCTCCTGCGCATACGCCCGGCTGAGAATCGTGTCCTGAACTTTCGCCGCGCCATGCGCCTTGACCGCGCCTTCAATGTCCGTGGGAATGCGGGGATTGTCAAAGAAGTACATAATGGAAATCTCCGCAATCTCCCATTCCGACGTTGCGATAGCCGCGTCCAGAATGATGATTTGATTGATGAGGCCAATCAGCTCCTTTTCCCGCTGAGTGCGGATTTCCCTGACCGTCGCGCCCGCTCCGGGATACGCCCGGTTGATTTCGACGGCGATATGTTCCGGGGTACGGGCATTGTTGAACAGCGGCGCGTTCGGCCTGATGAAATCGGCGGCGTTGATTGCCATGTTCGCGCTGTCGCGGAACACCCTGTCCCGAATGTTCACAGGCCGCTTGATGTCGATAATAAACGCCATTGCGATTGCTCCTCTCTGTCCCTCCCGCCCTCGTTTGGGGGCGGGGTTCTCCGTGTCAGCCCTCGTACTTCTTCCAGAAGTTGCCCAATACGTCCTCATCCGGCTCCAAACGCCGCGCCTTGACGTTGAGCAGGTTGGCGTTCGGGCGCATATCCCGCGCAATCTGGATGGCTTCTTCCGCGGTGTCAGCGTCCACGTCCACGACGCAGCGGCGTTCCATGCCATTCGACTTAACGTCAGCAGTAATTTCGTAAGTGCGCTTTTTCATTTTCGATTCCTCCGGTTCTGTCCTCCCCGCCCCGTTTGGGGCGGGTTGATACGTTCATCTGAAAGTGGGAACTTACTCCTGCGCGTCCTCCGGCGCAATGGCCTTCAGTTCCTTCATCTGCCACTCGCGGCTTGCGCGGAGTTCCCGCGCCGCTTTGTAATCCCGCACATAGTCCTTGAAGGCGTCGCAGTCAGGATTGGAGGCGTTATCCGCTATGCCGTCGGCCAGAAACGCCATGTTCTTCTTAACGCCGTCCAAATCCGCGCTCACCATATCGTAGAGGCTTTTGTACAGGCCGGGAGTAAACGTCCGCTTCCGAAGCGTCTGCAATTCCCGCGACATGCCGTCCCTGCTCTTTTCCAGTTCCGCGATTCTGGCGTTAGCCGCCGCCAGTTCCTTTTGCGCTTTTTCGGCGTCCAGATTCGCGCTTTCGGCGCGGGCCTTCATGCTGTCCCCGAAGTCATACTCAATATTCTGGTCCGCAAGCTCGAAGCACCCGGCGAACGCGGCGGCAAGGTAGCTGTCCGGCCCAAGTTCCTCCACCATCGCCCGGATTTTCGCCAGCGCGTCCCGCTCTTGCTGTTTGGTGGCGGTGGTGTTTTCCTTGACAAGTTCAGACCCGGTAATCTCATGGGGCGTGTCCCAATGCAGTTTGTCGAAGGCTTGCCGGGCGGCTTTGTCGGTGCGCTCCGTGATGATGCGCGTCAGGTCGTCTCCGGTAGCGGCGTCTTTCGCAATAATTCTGTAGTCGTTCATGATGAATCCTCCATTGATTTCCTATTCTGCCTGTGGTATCATCGGAGGCGGTCAATCGGCGGGCGTTCAACCGCCTCCGTTTTTGTCCAGCGGTAGACCCCTGTAGTTTGTCAGGCTGGGGGTCTGCCGCCTTCTTTTGCTTTACGCGGACTTCTTTTCCTCAGTCGGCTTCGCGTCCGGTTTCTTCTCGCCCTTGTCCTCCGGCTTGCTCTCCAGCTTCGGCGCGTCAGCCTTCACATCAGGCTTGGCGTCCGTCTTGGCCTTGCGCGACTTGGACTTCTTTTCGGGCTTGGCCTCCGGCGCGGCGTCCGTCTTGGCCTCCGGCTGAGGCTCCGTCCCGTCCGTGACAATCCCCGTCAGAGTCAGCGCGTGGACAATCCAGTCCATTTCCAGCTTGTCAAACTTCTTGCTGGCCTGAAGCGCCTCCCGGATGTCCTCGGCCTTGACGGGGCGCTCGTCGTTGAGGTTCTTCAAGGCTACGACTTCTCCCATGCCGTCCAGCGCTTTCATCGCGGACTTCTTGCTGGTGGCGGTCAACGCCATGCTGGCGGTCTGCTTGCCGTTGTCAACGTAGGCCAGATACTTGTTGAGCTTTTTCATTTTCAAGTCCTCCTCAAAAATTGTTCGATTGTCGGTTGTCGGTGTCCGCTGACGGGCTGCATAATCCGTCAATCATCTTCGCAGGTAACGATGTAGCCGTTATACTTGAAGTTCTCAACGGCGGTAGCGACATTCATGATGTTCTGCGCGAACTCCCGCGCCTCAGCGATGGACACAGTTCCGATAGCCGCCCAGTTAATGCCAAGCTGAATCGGTTCGTCGAAGCCGACATTCATGTCGTAAACCTCAATGCGGCGTCCCGTGTCGAGTTCCCGCCGAAACTTTTCCAGCGCCCGCAGGTAGGTGCGATACGATACGGTTTTCATCTTTTATACTCCTTCTGCCCTCGTGACCTCCGGGGCGGGTGTCTGTCGTGTCGGTGTCGGTTCGTGTCGGGGTTGTGGTTTGCGGTTCATGTGGACATTATAGCATACATTTCAATGTATGCAAGGGTGCATATTGCACAAAGTTTGGGGGTCAAATTTGTGCATTTTGCATACTTGTCAATGTATGCCGTCCGGCCTTATAATGAATAGAAGTTAGGGGGTGAGAGCATGGGGGGAAAAACCAGTGCCGCCGCGAAAAACCGCTACAACAATAAAACATACGACCACATCACGATTATTGTCCCAAAAGGTGAGAAGGCCGTAATCAAGGCTGCCGCTGACAGCCTCGGTTTGAGCGTCACGCAATATATCCGGGCCGCGATTTTTGACAAAATGCAAAAAAAAGACCCGGACGCCGAAACGTCCGAGCCGTGAAGCGGGTTATTTCTTCGCGCCTTTGTGCGTCAAGGGGATTCCGGCGCGGGATTTGATTCTGGGTTCCTTCTCACGGGTCACTTGAATCAAGTCCCGCACGTCGCAGTCCAACGCCTCGCAAATCAGGTCAAGGTGTTCCAGCCGGATTCCCGTGGCCATCTCATTATAGAGGTCGCTGATTGTGTTGGGCCGTATTCCCGTCATACGCGCAAGGTCCGCTTGCGACCACTTCCGCTCGCCAAGCAGAGTGGACAATAAAATCTTAACCATAGCCTCGCTCCTTTACGTTGGATTCTATCAAATTCAACGTAAAGAAACTGCTAAATGTTAAGATATAACAAAATTCGATATGAAAATCAGACCGCGCTAATGGAAGGAAATTTCTCACCGTTAGCGCGGTCTGTTTGTGT
>JAFSOM010000123.1 GCA_017447005.1 Oscillibacter sp. | reverse complement strand
CTCAAAAGACGCGATATTCGTTATCACGGGGCGGACGTATCCGAACGAGCCGTCAGGCCGCAGACGGTCGCCCGCTACAATCGCCTGTCCCTTGCGCAACAGGCGCAGCGCGCCGCCTACGGACGCCGTACTGTCCAATTGTCTGGCCACTCTCGGAAGCTCGTCGTCGGTCGGCTTGAAGTATAATTTGAAAGACGCCTGCTGTAAGCGCACAATTTCGTCGTCGCTGAGAACTTTGAGCGACTGCGTGGCGAACCATGCCGACCAGCCGAATTTTCGCCCTTCGGTCAGAATCATCGCGCTGGGAGAGTCCGCTTTATGGGAAAGATTCTGCGCCTCGTCCAGTACCACCACAAAGGGCTTTGTCTTATCGCCGTATTTCTTGTTATAATGCCACGCGTCCCAAAGCATCAGCTCCGTGATAATCACTTGCACTTCCCTGACAAAATTGGTCAACTGGAAAATCGTCACCGTTCCATGGGACTGCGTCACTTTTCCCCAATCAAATTCGGCGTTCCCGGCAAATTCCACGCTGTCAAGGAACGGGGCCATTTTGGACAGAACCGTCTTCGCGGCGGGATTTTTCACCTCCGCCAGCTTTTCTTTGAAATGGCTCATGCTCATCGCGTCGCCGTACCGCTCAATGCCCATTCTGCACGCTTCATAAATCGCGGAGAACTGCTGTTCCTTAAAATCGTACACATGCGCAAAAATATTAGCGATTCTCTGGGACACATCGGAAATTTTCTCGCGCATTTTCACGCCGGATATTTCAATCTCATGGCGTCGAAAGGGATTGATGGGTACGCCCGTAGCGTAAATGATTCTTTCCTGAATCCGCTCTCCCAAGGCGGTTTGAAAAGGCTTCTCTAACTGGTCCTTGCGGAATCCTTCCGTATAATCAAAGATAACGGAAGAAACTCCATGTTCGGAAAGCTCCTTGAGCATAACTTGAATGCTGTATGTCTTGCCCTGCCCGGAAGTTCCGGTAATGAGTACATGCCGATTCGGAAGTTGCGGGTGTCCGAAATCCCAAAAGACTTCGTTTCCGTTTCGCTCTTTTCCAATCAGTACCCGGATTTTGGAAAGAGGCTTTCCTTCCGTGTCCGAATTGCGGAACAGTTCCGACGGCTTTTGAGGGCTTGTTCTTTCCGTATCCGGCGATTGAGGCTCTTTCGCGTCGCGTCCCGGCGTGTCCGGGTTAGACTGTTCCGCGACGCGTTCCGCCGTGTCCGGCGATTCAAGCTCTTCCGCGACGCGTTCCGCCGTATCCGGGAAGTTATCCCCGGGAAAATCCGTCTCCGTTTCCGCGTCTGAAAATTCGTCATACCCGTTACGGACAAACGCAACGTCCGCGGAAGGATTTTGCAGTAAAAGGCGCTGTATCTTCTTTTGCGGAATTTCATGCAGTTCAATTGGCGGCTTGCCCGGTTCGACGCTTACCGTCTCCTCGTCTCCCGGCATATCCAGCCAGTAGCACATGCTTTTCCCGAACCATTCAATTTCAAATTCTCCCTCTAAAATATGGCGCATGGCCGCCGCGATTTCCTGATGGGCGGCGGTGTCCGAATAAAAAGTGATTTGCGAAAAGGCCAGAGCGCGGTAAAGCTGGGCGAACCAGTATCTGCGCCGCACGGATTGGGAACGCGGGTTGAAAATTTCCGAAAGACGCTCTATGCCGGCGCGGATTTGTTGAAACGCTTTCTCCCGAATTGGATACGCGTCATCATAGAGCGCGATTTTGCACTCTATGACGGAGGCGTGAAGAATCAGTTTTCCGCTCTCCCCGATTTCAGCGCGAATCAGAAGAAAATCGGGCATTACCGCGTTGTCATAATCCTGTTCCAGCGCGTTTTTGGAAAACCAATGCCTGTAGGAATCCAGATGAATCAGCGTCCGAAACGCGTTTTCATTTTCGGAATCGGCCATTTGGAGAGAGGACAGAAGATAGGCTAAAAATGCGCGGATGTTCTGGTCATTCGGATTGATGGCGCTGAACAGGCTGACGCCGTCGAGTTTCCGCGCCTGTTCCATGCAAAGGCTCGCGGCGTTCTGTATCATCGCGGGGTTCCAATGAAACAACTGCCTGAGACGCGCTTTCAAACGCTCCTCCACCGCGTAAATGATGGACTTTCTCGCCGTGATAGTGACATTATACTGTCCATGCGGGCCGCGTCCCGTACTGAATCCGATAATGTCAAATTCATTTCCGGCGCTGTTGCGGAGCAAGGCGCCGTCCATGCCGCTGTCCGCGCAGACGACCCAGTTCGCCTTCCTGTGAAGCGTAGCAATGAGTTCCTGCCGGTCTTGGTCAATGGAAACTTCCCGTATGACCAGTTTCCTTTGATATTCGGGGTGCATTTCGTAGTCGTCCCGATAATAAACCGCCTGACTGTGCACGGTGGCCGCTTTAAATTGCGGTTGCGTCAGTTCAATGCGCCGTTTGGCCCCTTCGATAACGGGCGACGGCTTATAGACAATCGGAAAGCGGCAACCGCTGATTCCGCTTTGACCGTCAGAGCGGTCTTGAATAAAGCGGAGGCTATCCTGTTTCAAAGCGTCCATCAGGAATATGAAATCCAGATTGGACGGCAGGAGTTTTTGCAAATCGTCCCGCGTACTCCACGCGTTCAGATAAATGCGCACATCTACGTTTTCGTCCTGCGTAAAGGCCGTGTTCGCCCAGTACGACAAATAATTCCGACCGCCTTTGTCCTCCGGGGGAACCAGAATGTTCAGAAGGATTTGCACGCGCCGGGATTCGTCCGCGCTTTTTGCCTTTTGCTCTTGAATATGCTGATAAACCGCCGCGATGACGGGCTGAAAGTCATTCGGATTGATAAACGCGAGGGAAAGATTATCCGCCGCGTTCGGGAGCGCCCGGATATAAGCGGCGATAACGTCCCCTATCATTTCCGCCGCCGGATTCATTTCTTTGAAAACGCTGTCTTTAAAGTTATCGTCAAAAACGGCTTCCTTTTGCAAAATGGACTTCATCCAGGCGTTTCCGTCCGACGCCTCCCGCCCGTACAGGCAGTAGTTGGCGTAGGCCCGCCGGACGCCAAAATAGGCGCGGCGCTTTTCGGGGAAAACGTCAACGCCTTCCCGGATTTGGGATAGTCCGGCCAGTTCCTGCACGGCTTTGCGAACCTGTTCAAAAGAAGGGGACGTTCCGGCGCGGTTGCGTTCCCACTCTTTGCAGCCGTCCAAGAGGAAAATCGTCTGGTCATGCAGTTTTTCCAAAATCGCCGGGTGAAACGGGGCGAGAATGCAGGCGGCGGGATTTTCAAAGGCGCGGAGGAAATAATCGTCCTTTTCGATTGCGAAAGCGTAAATAAACGCCTCAAAAACCCATTCCGCCTCCTGCGTCATGTCGCCGCGCAAAATTTCTTCGCCTAGGGCAATATAGGCGTCAACCAGCTTTACGGTTTTGGAATCGCCCATAGCGTTCAAATCCGCGTAAAATCCCCGCGAAAAAAGGCTTGCGCAGAAGTCCATAAAACAGCGGCCCAGTTCCCAAAAACGCGCAATCCATTCTTTTGTTTTCCCGGAAGAGGCGCATTTCCCGCTGAAATAAGACCTGAGGTCCAGCCCGCCTGAAATCGTGGTTTCGTCTATGATGTCCAGAAACTCCTCTTCCGATTTCGCCTCCATCAAGTCGGAAAAGCGCTCCGTAGTGAACAGGGGGACGAAAGAATCAAATTCCCGCTCTTTCCACTGCGCGTAAAGTCCGCTCAACGGCGAGAAAGCGACCGCCCAATTATCCCGCAACGTGAAGCGCCATTCGTAAGTATCCGGCTTTTCCCTCGGACGGAGGAGTTTTCCCTGAAAGCGCTTTTGAATTTCAAACGTCAGCTTGTCCAGCTTTTTACTTGCGGAAGCGACGCAAATCAGCCCCTTATTGACGTTCAGCCGGGCGCACTGGGGGTCAAAAACGTCAACGCCGTCTTCATGGGCCAGCGTAATGGAAATCTCCTGTCCGCCGTACTCAAAGCCCCAACGGGAAAGGTATTCCGCGATTCCTGCCGTATGCCAGCAGACGCGCCGCCAGCCTTCCGCCAACTGCGCGGATTCGTCCAGCGGAACGAGCGGGTTGACCGCGTCGGCCAGTTCGACCGACTTCACGACAAGGCGCAGTTCGTCAAACGGGCAGTCCTCCTTCGCGCAAAGGGTTGTGAGGACGGCTTGCGCGAACGCAGTCAGAGGCGGGCCATAAATCGCCTGTTCTTTCGGCTTTGGCGGGGGCGTCAGTTTCGGTATTTTCAGGTTCAGCACGGCGTCCGTTACGGAAAATTCCACGTCTGTCAGCAGTCCGCGGGTCTCCTCGATGTCCTGTCCGGAAATATAGCGCCTCAACGCCGCCGCGTATTTGTCATAGGACGGAAGGCTCTGCTCTTTCCATAACGGCCATTCGTCCGCGTATTCGGCGCCGTTTTCCGTCCGGTACTGTTCAATCTTGTCCAAATATTCCAGATATTTTTTCTGGGACATTTTCTGGAAGGCTTTTCGCTTGATGAAATCAAAATTCTTTTGCAAAAAGTTCTTCCTAGAGGACGGGCTTACAATTTTGGAAACGGACGGCAGTTTTTCCCTTTGCGCGCAAAGTCCCCAAAACGGCAGGTCTCCGTAGAACCGCTCCACAAATTCCTGCGCGGAATCCAAATTTCCCCAGTTATCCGCCTGTTCGCTCAACTTGCAAAGGCTCTTCGGAACCAGCGCGAACAAATCCTTGCAAAGCCGGTCAATACAGGCCGCCTCGTCCGGCTCCCACTTCCCGGCGCGGCATGGAAACACAAGATGATAGCGTTCCCCGAGTTCATCTTCCAGCCGTAGCGGGTCAAGATAGAAACAGTCGTTCAAACCGCCTTGGTCCGCGACCGCTTCCGTACCCATCATCACAATAAGTTGCGCCTCTTGCATGGGAAGATTGCGGTAATGCGTCAGACTGTGATTTTCCGCAATCCAGCCCCGCGCCCGCATGGATTGCAACGCGGCGTTTTGCCTGTCTTCATTCCGCGCCTGAAACTCTTGCCATTTTTCGTTGGACAGACAAGTCACGACCTTAATTTCCCTGTCGTAACGCTGATGTAACGCTCTGGCCGTCGCCTCATAAATAACCGCGTCCTCGAAGCCGCTCAGACGCACGCGCAGTTGTTTCGCCGGGTTCGGCGCCTGCGATTGAATCCGTTCCAGTATGGATGAGATGATATGTTTCATGTCAGCCTCACCTTCTCATAGGGATTGACTACAATGGAAGTGGCGTCCGACAAGTCCCGCAGGAATCCGACCGCTTTCAGGAAATCTTGAAACGCGTCCCTGTTGCGCTGGAACGCGGCGGTCAATTCCGCGTCCAGACCGGAACGCCGGGCGCATTGGGCGTACTCCTTAGGGCCGATAACCAGACGATAACGCTGATACAGTTCCAACAGAAACGCGTCCATGTCCAATTTTTCTCCGGGCGGGACGATGGCAAGCGTCAGAAATCGAATGACATCTTCCGACAGGGAAAAGCGCTCGTAAGGCCCCCGGGAAGGAATCACGCATTGCAACTCTTTCCCGCGCCCCTTGAATACGTCCAGCGATTCTTTCCGGGCGTTTACGAATAATTTATAGGCGTACTTGCGCTTTTCCTCCTCCGTCTTTCCGGGCGTTTCATAAGAGGCGAGATATTTTTGAATGGCCTCAATGAACGCGTCGCGCAAGGCGTCGAAACTCTCCGCCGCGATTTTCCGGATAACCGCGCCGCCCTGCGCCGGACGCATATCCGCAATCAGCGGAAATCTGTCCGTTTGCAAATATTTGGCGGTTTGCTCGGCCTGCATTCGCATGACTTGAAACATCACGCCTTTTGCGAGAATCTCAACGCGCTTGACCGGGTGTAGTTCGCTGGAAAGATAATTTATCAGCTCTTCCGCCGCATATTTGCCGGAATCCTCGTAGGCCCCCGCCGGAATATAGCCCATGGACATTTTGCGCGACAGATATTCCGGGTCAATGTCTCTGTTCGCTTCCCATGTTTCCTGTATCCATGACGCCAGTTTCCGGAAGGCCGCGCTTTTGTCCGTCAGGAGATGGTTTAACAGGCGTTCCAGCGTCTCCTTCTCCTGCGGCTTGTCTTTCAGATATTGCAAAAGGTGAAGGTAATACAGTTCCCCGCCCCGCGCTAGAAAATTGTGGCGGTTATAGTCAAAGGAAGCGTCGGCGAAAGTGTCGTAAGGGTCATAACCGTACTCTTTCACTTCCTCAAATTCGCTCCACTTCTCCGCTCCGTTGACGCGGAGATTGTCCATGGGCATTTGTTCGCAGAATATCATTTCCGGGCAAAGCGGAAGCAGTTCCTGCGCGCACCATGAGCGATTCTTCAGCACAACCGCGTATCCGTAAAACAAATTCCGCGCCGCGTTCAGGAAAACCTCCTTATCCGCTTCCCGGTCGGCGTCCACGCGCTCCATGAGAACGCGCCGGATTTCCTTATACGCGTCCTCATCCGCCGGAATCTGACGCGCCTTTTTCGCCTGCTCATAGAATACGAAACGCCGAAAGCCGTTGCGCGGCTCCACAAAGTACGCTAACTCCGCGTCCGTGTCCGTATGAAAGCGGAGTTTGTTTGCAAGCGTGATATTGCCGCTTTCGTCTCGGGACTTGGCTTTCGCGGACGCGAATACCAATAGAAACTCAATCAGATATTCATAAACCGTCTGGTCGCCGTGAAAGCGGTTGCCGTAAATGCGGACAGCCGGATTTTCAATTTCCTCCGGTTTTGCCCTGAGCGGAAATGTCTTGCGCTGTTCCATGCCGTTCGCCTCCTTCCTACTCTATTCTCCATCGGTCGCCTTTCCGCGGGTCGCGTTCCAATTCCGCCGAAAGTTCCTCCCAACCTTTCCGGCGCATGGCGGCAAGGTTGAGCGTCGTATCGTCCACTTCACACCGGGCGATAATCTGCGCCCGAAGGCTGTCAATGCCCTGCGAGAGCTGGGGGTCAATGTCCGTGGAAATAATGCCTTTGCGGATGTCCTCGAAGTAATTCAAAAGCGGCAGACTGATTCTTGCGGGAAGGGCTTTTCCCTCCATTTCCAGATACAGCCCGTAACGGGCGGACGCGCTGAAATCGCTGACGGGCTTTCGGCATAGCTTTACTTTCTTGCGGGAAATCGTATCATAAACAAGCTGTACATTCTGCGTCACGCCGCCGTCACGGTTCATGGTAATCAGAATTTCGCCGCCGCTGTTGACGGTTCCCGTGAAAATCATTTGCAAAGCGGTTTGCAGTAACTCATGGTCGGCGCTTTTCGGCTTGTCCTCCCCCGCCGTCAAGGACAGATAGCGCGGAAACCAGTAGGAAAAGACATCCTCCGTAAGCTCCCGGCGGCTTATTTCATCCTCGTCGACGGAAAAGAGCATATGCGCCCTTCTGACCGCCCATTGCCAGCGCTCCGAATAGTGTTCCGCGTCCCCTTCCGCTTGCAGTTCTTTTCGGAGTTCGTCCGGGAAAGCGGAGAAATCGTTTTGAATAAACAGCCTTTCATCCGCCCTCAATCTTTTCCGGTCATGTCCCGCGGAGAGAATGTCGGCTATGGCTTTCATAGCTGACGCCTTCTTGTCTATCCGCGTCCCCTGATAGCCAAAGAACAGATTGGAAAAGAGATACTGAAAGCGCTTGCCCGGTATGTCCCGGACAGTCTCGCATTCCAAGCCGCCTGTCATGGAATAGCTCAAATGCGCCGCTATTTGTCGAATCGTCAGCCTTTTGCCGTGTTCCTGTTGCCATATATAGCGCTTCTCGATGAAATCCGTCACCCGCTCGAAAAAGTCCCGCGCAAGGCGGCGGTTGCGCAATATGGGACAGTAGCCTTTCTTGGCGCACGTATCGCAACCGCTCCAAAGTTCGTCGGCCAGCAGATTGCGCAGAAACGGCTTGACGAATTGGGAGTTGTCCAGCGCCGCCGCATTGACGACGGCAACCGGAGTTTCTCCATACATTTGAATATCACCTTTGTTGTCGTCAATCGCGCCGACCAGCCGCCGCGCCTGTTCGGAGGAAATTTCCCCGAAAGCGTGAATCAACGGCCCGGTATTGGCCACCAGAAAAACGTAGCGTCCCTGCCGAACCTCATCCCGGCATTTTTCCAGCAAATCGAGACGTTTGGACGCGTCCAGCTCGCTGAAATCCTTTACATAGACGCACTCCGCCCCGTTGCGCATCGTTACCCTTCCGACAGGCTCCATGGTTTCGGGTTGCAGGATTTGATAGAGAAGCCCCGTTTTCCCGTCTCCGGCGTATCCGGTCAAAATGAGCATATGCGGCCCGGAATCCTCCATGAGTTGCAACAGGCGTTTCCCTGCGGGCCGCTCTACCATGGTTTTCCGAAAGAACGGGTTTGTCGTATTGGTTTCGGCGTATGCGTTGCTGTTGTTGGCGTTCACATTGTGAAGCGTATTCAAATAAGCGATAAAATCCCGATTATCCAAAGCGAAACGCGCCTCCCTTCGCCTGCATTCACATCATGTCCTCTATTTCGTCCAGCGCCGCTTGCAGTTTTGAGAAATCCGATTCCGCCGTAAAATAGCCGACGCTGAAACGTACCGTTCCGGCGGGGAACGTGTCCAGAAAACGATGCGCGTCCGGGGCGCAGTGAAGGCCGGCTCTGCAAGCGACGCCCCGTTCATTCAGGACTTTTCCCATCTCGTCGCTGGCGTACCCGTCGAACAGGCACGAGACAACGCCGACAGAATCGCCCGCGCACGGAATCACGCGTATAAAGGGGTAGGCGTTCAACAGGTTCAGGAGACGCGTTTTGTTTCGCGCTTCCCTTTCGCGGATTTTTTCAAGGCCCGTCGAAAAAATCCACTTTAACGCCGCGTTCAATCCGGCAATCGCCTGAATGTTATGGCTTCCAGCCTCGTATTTTTCCGGAATCATATCAGGCATAAACGGATTGGCGCTCTCCACGCCCGTGCCCCCGTAAATCAGCGGCTCCAGATTCGTTTCGGCGGGCGCAAGAAACCCGGACGCGCCAAAGGGGCCGTAAAGGGTTTTATGTCCCGCGAAAACGGCGTAGTCCGCGAACGATTCCGCAAGGTCAATGTCAATCAACCCGGCAGTCTGCGACAAATCGGCGACAGTGACCGCCTGATATTTTTTCGCTTCCCGGAATATCCGCGCCAAAGGCGCTATCAGTCCGCATACGTTGCTGGCATGGGTTAAAATCACAACATCAGGGGCGCGGCTTTGAAATTGACGTTCGATTTCGTCTGTCCGGTACTCCAAAGAAGCGCGATTGACGGACAGTTCCGTTATCCTGAGTTGATACTCCCGCGCAAGGTAGCGCAGGGGACGCGTTACGGCGTTGTGTTCAAACGGGGAAAGATAGACCGTCATTCCGTCTCTCCATGGCAGGCCGCGAAGGATAAGGTTCAGCGCCTCCGTAGCGGTCGGCTGGAAAATCGCACGCTTTGCGGGGGCGTGAAAAAGACGTAACAGTAAATCTCTGGTTTCCTTCATCAGCGCGGCGGCGCTGACAGCCTCCGCGTATCCGCCGCGCCCGACGTTTACGCCAAAGTTCCGGTAAAACAAATCCATAAACTGATACACGCATTCCGGTTTCGGAAACGTAGTCGCCGCGTTGTCAAAATAAGCCGGACTTTGCATTCCGCGCTCCCTTCTTGTGACAAATCAGCAAAGGCTTTCGAGTATCTCAAGCAAAACCTGACGCTTTTCGCCCTCGCTGATAGATTGCCCCATATCCTCCAGACTGCTCATGAGGTCGTTTTTTAACAGTCTCGCGTTTCCGGAACACTCTATCCGGTCAAATGTCCGGACTTCTTTTGTCCCGTCGTCGCGCACCGCGGTAAGCGTGTAAGCGTTTTGACGGCCTTCCGCTTTCGGCGCGCTTTCCGCGTAATGAAATTCCGTTACGCGCTTTTTGAAATCGCCCATCGCCTGATTGAAAACGGAAACCGTATGGTCGCTCCAATCGTCCAGCCGCAATCCGGCGGCGGGCTTTGCGAGGTCGGCGATGAACTGCGCGGAATCGTTGGGGGCATGGGCGAAAATGTCGAGAATCCGCGTTTCCGTTCCGTTAAAGACATGCTCCCTGACGCTTTCGGACAGTTGCGCGTACCAGTCTTTCGCGGCGGAAGTCGCGGCGGTTCCTTCCGCAGATTGCGGCGCGAACAGCGCGACAAAATCTTTTTCCAGTCCTTGGACGAGTTTCTCTTGAACGGAATCCAGCGTATCTTTCGCCTTGCGAACCTCTTTAGCAAGTTCCGGCAAAGATTCGCGCTGAAAATACGACGGCAGTTTTTCAAACAGAAACGCGTAAGGGTTCGCTACCGGAGATTTTAACGCGTTGGCGAAACGAATCGCGTCTCGGGGAATCGGGGAAAAATTTTCGGAGCCGTGATAAATTTGCCGCGCTTCCTTCGCGTATTTGGAAAGGGAAAGGAACCATCTCCGCATGGCTTTGACAATATGCGAAAACGCGCTTTCCCGTTGTTCGTTCGCTGTGATGTATTCGGAAAAAATATCTTCCAACTCCGTAAGAAAAACCGATTTTTCCTGATTCCAGTCAATCAAACGGACAGCGTACGCTTCCGGCTTGGCGTGAATGGCGTTCAGCGAATCCGCGCTGATTTCCAGTTCCCGCCCATCGGAAAGGACGGTTACGTCATTGCGGTAATTTCGCAAAATCGCCGCAACGTAAAGCGGAATCGGGCCGCGTTTCATTCCGATTCCGTATTCGGCGCGGGTCAGCCGATTGTACGCCGAAAAGGAAACCGCCTCTTCCTTACAGCTTTCCGCAAAGAAGCGGCTAATCAAATCTAAGACCGTCCGTAAGCGCTCGTCAGCGCACGCCGATATTGAGATTGTCGGTTTGGAATCCCAATCTTGAATGACGCCGGTCGCTATCAGAGCGCTACGCAGAATGGACATGTCCTGTCCGGTTCCGCTCAATCCCAGCATAGGGGGAAGTTCGGGAGCCAGCAGAGCGCGTATGACTTTTGTCCGGCTGTTCGCAGTCGTAGCGGTTAATTCGTTCTTGTTCAGCGCCTCATTGTTGATAATCGGCGTCCTGTAGTACACGCGTTCGCATATCGTCGAAAGCTGTTGGGAAAGCTGCGCCTTACGATATATCGGAAGCTGTTGACCGCAGTAAAAATAATCCGTCCGTTTCCATTCCGGCATGGTAAAGGAGCGGACGAACGCGTCGAGCGTTTCCGTCATATCTTCATAATAAACCTCATATTCCGAAAGCAAAGCCTCGTCGCCCGCGGCTTTTTCCATGAGGGAAACGATGGCGCGATACGCGCAGGCGGTTTCCCCGATTTCAGAAAACGCCTTCGGCAACATAAAAAGGACGCGTTTTCCGTGCGCTTTGGGGGAGTTGAGAAAGAAGCCGCGCAGTTCCGCAATCTGTTCTTCCGAACGCGGCAGGGCGACGCATACGGAACCGTCCGC
This sequence comes from Oscillibacter sp., assembly GCA_017447005.1. Classification (GTDB taxonomy): domain Bacteria; phylum Bacillota; class Clostridia; order Oscillospirales; family Oscillospiraceae; genus Oscillibacter. The sequence goes on along the minus strand of JAFSOM010000123.1, from coordinate 3,673 downwards.
GGGGCTTGCGTCCGCGCATTCGTCCCAATCCTGTACGGCCATAATTTCATCGCCATACAGGAAACGCAAGTCGAAATAACGGATAATCGCGTTTTCGTCATTGTAACGGGTGGGATATAAGTAAGTGTCGCCAGTGAAATCCTCAAGAATTTCCTTTGCGTTATCCGTAAGCATACGCCTCCGCGTTTCGTCGCGGATGAGGCTCTGGACATCTGCGTTAGCGGAAACCATGCGCAAATATCCGTTGCTTTTTTTCGCGTAAATGAGCAGTTTTTGGTTTTCCAACTTTTCCAGCGTTCGGACGACCTCATCGGAAGAATACAGATACCCAAAAGCGCTTATCAAAGCGTCCGGCGTGGGCGGGCAACGGTCAAACTGATTAACGATATAAATCAGCGAGAGCGTTTTGATAAGTTTGCCTTCAAGGCTTTCGGCGTCCACGCGGGAAAGGATTCCGTTCGTATGCGAATAGAGCTTGCTGATTTCGGAGGTATAAGGCTCCCTTTTCAGGATGGGTTCAAAGTAGTCATAAATCGCGTCGGGCGACAACATCGCCTGCGCGCCGTTTTCCAGATAATAAGGCAAGGTGAACTTATTGCGGGAACACAGGAAGGTGAACATTGTCCGTTCATTTTGCGCGACCAGTTCCGACAGGCGCGGCAAAAGAAACGCCGTGACGGGATGGAGAGGAAAGCACCCATAGATGATATTATCCCGCTGTTCCGCGCCAATATCGTTAAACAAAGGTGAATCCGTGACAAATTGCCGCGACCATTGGAACAGGTTTTCCCGTGCGGGAACATATTCCGCTTGAAACGCCGGGACTTTCCCGATGGCCCGTCCCATAATTTCATAGGCTTGGGCGTAACCGCTCCGCATTTCCAAGTGATGGAACCTCTCGGAGACGGCGCGCCAGCCGTCTATTTTATTCTTAGGCAGTCTGTCGATATAGTTCTCAATATCCTTATGCGCAATCAGGAGCAAATGTATCTGTTCCCGTCCCGAACGGGCGCACCGTTCCGCGAAGTCTTGCAACATCTTCATATCCGAAAGGGAAGTCCCCCGGATATTCGATTCCAGATACTTGCTGAACTCGTCATAGACGACGAAAAGGCCCTGATAGCCGTAGTCTTTCAAAGTATGCGCCACTTGCGCGTACAGCTCGACCACGTCAAAGCCTAAAAACGGCTGGAACTGGCCGCCTGATGTCAGTTTCGGATACAGGGAAAGGAACATTTCATAGGCTTCCGGCTGAAATTCGCCGAGACGGATTTGAAAGTCCCGCGCCGATTCCGGGGCAATCGCATGGGCGAACTTTTGATATGTCTCCGGGAACTCCCGCTCCCATAAGGAAATACACTGATTCGCGGCCTGAAAATGCGTTTCGGGCATGATGTGTTCCAGTCCGGCGTCCTTTAAGGCGCATTGCAGGGCGTACAGAAAGGATTGATTCAAGCTGTTCGCGCTTCCTTGGATGACGACGGGAAGCGTTTTTCGTTCGGAACGCAGATATTCGGTCACGCTGTCAAAAAAGCGGGGGCTGTATTCCGAAATGGCGTCCAAAATGCGCTGAAAAAGCCGTTCGTCCTTTTCCCTGAGAAGCGCCAGAAAGACAAGCGTCAAATGGGACTTTCCCCGACCGTATGGCCCCGTCAAAATATGCGCCCGCTCGACGGAAGCGCCGCCGTATGCGCCAAGCATAAGGGATTCCAAGATTTCAAGCGCCGGGATGGACGGAATAAAATCCAAAACCTTCTCATGGTTGCGCAAGTCGTAGGCAAGATTTACGGACTTTTGAAACCCCGGCGCCAAAATCACATAATCCTTTACATCCATACCCATAGGCCCTCACTGTCCGTTCAGGGACGCATAGTATTTTTCCATACACGCGGAAAAAGTCAGGCTTTCCGGAATGTTCACCACGTCCAATCCGGATGTGCGAATAAATTTGACTTCTCCCATATGGTCCAACTGGTCTAAAATGGAAATCAGCGAAACAATGTCCAGATGAAATATCTTCCCAATATTGCAGGGCGCGCTCCGGATTTTTTCGACTGGAATCTGACGGCTTCCTCCGCTCTGTTCCGCGATAATGGCAAGCGCAATCAGCGGAGGCAAAACGCCGCGTTTCGGCGCCGCGCTTCTGAAAATGCGCTCTCTCTTGTTGGCGACTTCAATCAGTCCCAATTCGTCAAGCGGAGATTCAATATTGCTTTCCGGCTGAACTCTGGCGGGATTTAATTTCTTTCTGGATACGTAGGCGCTGATAATGCAGTTAAAATCATCCTCCAAAGAGGAATCCGCGGGAGATTCATTGCGCATAGCGGCGTAATTGCGAAGGGCGTTGACAAAATCCTCCCGCTGGTATTCTTCCATCGGAAAGCAGTTGAAAAAGAAATGCCACGAGGTCGCCATGTTTTCATTCGACGCGATTTTGTAATGCAAAAGGCACTGCGTCCCGAGTTCCTCCATATACGGGTCGCGCTTTTGAATCAGTTTCCCGAAATCGGTCAGCGTCTGGATTCTTCCCCGGCCTTTTTCAAGCGACTCCTCCGTAAGGCCCGTCGCCTGCATCCAATAGCGCAGGGATTTGACCATATTCGCGCCCATTCCCAGCGTATCCATCGGATTTTGGGTCTTATCGGTGAAAATGCGCGGATTTTGCGCCACGTATTTCATGCCCTTATAGAGCCACCCTTTTCGGATAAAGAAGGTTTCATGCCCCCGGAATTTCATGCTCTTTACTCCTCACGCGGCGTTTTCACCGTTTTCAGGTATCTGTCCATGAGACAACCGCCGTCCAGATACTTCGCCGACATGCACGCCTTACAGCGGCGGCAACGGCTTTCATGAATTTTATACGCGCCGTTGGCGATAGAAATCGCGCCGAATTTGCACACGGATTCGCATTTCAGGCACTTTCGGCACGCGTTAAATTTCCGCACCTGATAGGAAACCATCCGTTGTACAGTTTCATAGTTTGCGACGTTCAGGATTTTGATTTTCACGGCGTGTTCGTACTCGCTTTTCTGAAACGGCTGAATCGACAAAATAGGGACATTACTCCGGGCGTCCAAGACAATGGTTTCGTCCAGAAGTTTTCTTCCCAATTCCTTTGAGAGCTTTCCAAACGGAACGAATAAATTCAGGAAAGAATCGTCCGGCGGCTTGTTCAACTGATAGATTTTCGCGTATTCCTCGCTTGTGCAGTTTGTGAATTTGATTTTGATGTCCTCGGCGGCGGCGATACCGTTTCCGCCCTGACGCGCCTTCCATTTTCCGTCGTCCACATACGTTTCCGGGTCGGGCTTGCCGATTTGACGCGCAAAGCCAATGAGGAAATCGCGCCGAATCTGCACACGGATTCGCATTTCAGGCACTTCCGGCACGCGTTAAATTTCCGCACCTGATAGGAAACCATTCGCTGAACCGTTTCATAGTTGGAGACGTTCAGGACTTTAATTTGCGCCGCGTGTTCGTACTCGCTTCTCTGAAACGGCTGAATAGACAAAATGGGGACATTGCTCCGGTCATCCAAGACAATCGTCTCGTCAAGAAGCTTCCTCCCCAATTCTTTCGACAGTTTTCCGAACGGAACGAATAAATTCAGGAAAGAATCGTCCGGCGGCTTGTTCAACTGATAGATTTTCGCGTATTCCTCGCTTGTGCAGTT
>JAFSOM010000122.1 GCA_017447005.1 Oscillibacter sp. | reverse complement strand
GGTCGTGAACAGGGCGCGGCATTTCGTGATACGGTTGAAGCGTACCAGCAGAATGTTGAAGATAAACGCAATCAGGAGCAACAGCATAACGTCGGCGAAGCTCTTGCCGATGTTTTCCATAGCGTCCTGCACGGCGTTCTGTCCGTAATAGGGGTCGGTGACGCAGGCGGTCAAATTAAAGCGTTCGCGGAGGCCCGCCAGAATCGGGCGGAACGTTCCGGTCAGTCCGGCGGAACCGGCGTTGAGAATCAGCATGCCGATAATGGCCTTGAGCGTGCCCGCCAGCGTATCATACCACTTTTTCCCCATGAGCGCGTAGCCCAAGAAGGTCAGGAAGCCGACCATATACGGGGCTTTCTGGAGCACGTATGTGGCAAAGAAATTCCATATCGCCATCAGGAAATCAAGAACAACCATGAGAAACCTCCCTTTTCTCTTTCAGACTGTCCCGTTTAATCGTCGTCCTCCTCCGGGGGATTCTCGGCCTCGGCGCGGAGAATGTCCTCCGGGGTATTCGCCTCCTGCAACGCGTCCAGAAGCGGATAGTTCGTGAATACGCTCATCAGGCTCGCCATATTGTCAAGGTGTTCGTTAGGGTCGTTGGCGACGAGCGTAAAGAACAGTTTCGCGTGTTTGGGTTCGCCGTCCTCGTCCGTCCCGAAGTCCACGACCTCTTTGACGCGCAGAAAGCCGACAGCCGTCTTTAACGCGCCCACGGCGTTTTCCTGCGTATGCGGCATGGCTACCTCGTGGTCGTAAACCATATACGGGCCGTACTTCTCGATACAGGCGACAATCTGCTTGTAGTAGTCCGGCTCGACATAGCCCGTTTTCACGAGGGATTCCGTGCTGATACGCACGCCTTCCTGCCATGACGGAACGCTGTCCACGAACTTATAGTGACCGCGCTCCACGATTTTCTGCAAAATAGTCTTTTCTTCAGCCATAGTGATATACTCCTATTCGGAAAGCCGGTTTCCCGCGACGGAACGCCGCCCGACGCGGGAACGGTAGCCATTGCTTACAGGCAAGAGCGGAACGGGATATTCTGCGGGGCCTCGAAACAGTCCTCAAAGCCGCGCCGATGGTGATAGTAGATTTTGTCCTTGTCGGCGGGATAGACGTACTTGCCGCCCACCTGCCAGAAGAACGGATGGAACTTGTACTCGTTACGGTCTTTCTTGAAGTCGTAGAGGAGCTTAATTTCCTCGCAGTCGGCTTGGAAGTTCGTCCACACGTCCCAGTGAATCGGCACGACGACTTTGCAACGCAGATTCTCCGCCATACGGAGCACGTCAACGGAGGTCATCTTGTCCTGCATGCCGATGGGGTTCTCGCCGAAGGAGCCGAACGCAACGTCAATATCGTAGTCCTTGCCGTGCTTGGCGAAGTAGATGGAGAAATGGGAGTCGCCGGAGTGATAGATATTGCCGCCCGGGGTCTTGACGAGATAGTTGACGGCTTTTTCGTCCATATCGGTCGGACATTTGCCGGTCAATTCCTCGCGGTCGGGGCCGGTGGAATCGGTCGTGACGATACAGGTACGGTCGAAGCTGTCAAGGCAGACAATCTCGATGTCCTTGATTTTGATAACGTCGCCGGGTTTCACGATACGGCAACGCTCCTGCGGCACGCCCCATTTCACCCACGTTTCCACGGACTTGAGCGGCCCGATAAACGGCACGGGAATCTCGTTGCCGTTCTCGTCGGTGGTCGTCATGCCGCTCTGGATGACGTGCGCGGCCCACTCCGCCGACATATGGTCTTGGTGATAATGCGTGGCGAGTACGGCGTCGACCTGCTTGAACGCGAACGGGTCAATGACAAACGGCACGTTGCGGAGATTGGGCTGCATAGCGCGTCCGCCGCACATGTTCGCCATTTGGTGTCCGACGGCCATTTTACCGTTGCCGTGCGTGCGCTTGCCGTTGCCGCACCACAGGTCAATGGTGATATTCGCGCCGCCGGGGGTCTTGAACCAGATGCCCGTACAGCCCAGCCACCACATAGCGACATTGCCCGGTTGCACGACTTCGTTTTCGATGTCCTCTACCAGCCACGTGCCCCACTCCGGGAAGGTGGACATAATCCACTTGTCCCGCGTCATTTCAGAAATTTTGCTCATACGCGACCTCCTCACAACACGCTGTTACCGGATGATACCGGCCCGTAACTTTTGTAACCGTATTATAGCCGTCCGGGGCGCTGATTTCAAGCGTTCTTTTATGTTCGTTTCGCTGTTTACGTTCGTTTTGGCTTTGCGGAAAAACGTATTTGTGAAAAATGCCCGTAACTTTTCCGCCCGGTTTCAAGGACGAAAAGACGGGTTTTTGAAAATCAGGCCTTACAAAAAGAGCGTTTTACATGAGAAAAAATTGTGCGCGGCGTCAAAATGACGAATTTTACATGAAAAATTTTTAGGTAAAATCGTCCGATTTGACTTGCAAAACGTTCGCGGACGCCGTATAATCTGGGCAAGAGGGGCCGCGCCCGGAATTTGTGCGTTTCGGCCCGGAAAACGAACAAGGGGGAGAGAACGTGAAAAAGTACGCCCTCGGTCTTTACGAAAAGGCCATGCCGCCCGGTCTTTCGTGGGAGGAAAAGCTGACGTTCGCCAAGTCCTGCGGCTATGACTTCGTGGAAATCAGCATTGACGAGAAAGACGAGAAACTCGCCCGTCTGGACTGGTCCGCCGACGAACGCCGCGCCTTGGTCGATACCATGTCCCGCGTGGGGCTTCCTCTGCGGAGCATGTGCCTGTCGGGTCACCGGAAATATCCGCTCGGCGCGCCTGACCCGGCTGTCCGCGCCCGGAGCATGGAAATCATGGAAAAGGCCATCCAACTGGCGGATGATTTGGGTATCCGCATTATCCAGCTTGCGGGTTACGACGTGTATTATGAGGAGAGTACCGCCGAAACGAAAGCGCTCTTCCTTGAAAATCTCCGCCTTGCGACGGAAATGGCCGCCGTCAAAGGTATCTCCTTGGGCTTTGAGACCATGGAGACCGAGTTCATGAACACCGTTTGGAAATCCATGTACTACGTGAAACTGGTGGGCAGTCCGTGGCTGGGCGTGTACCCGGATTCGGGCAACCTGACGAACGCGGCGCTGTCGTCGGGCGGAAACGTGCTGGACGATTTGGAGAGCGGACGCGGGCATATCGTCGCGCTCCACCTCAAGGAGACCGTCCCCGGCGTATTCCGGGAAGTGCCGTTCCTGACGGGCCACGTCAATTTCCCCGCCGTCATCGAAAAGGCGTGGGCCTTGGGAATCCGCCGCTACGTCACGGAGATGTGGTACGTCGGCAACGACGACACATGGCAGGACGACATCCGCTTCGCCCGCAAGAGCATGGGCGACATTCTTGACCGTCAGTAATCGCGGGAGGGCGTTATGATGAAAGTCGAAAAGAAAATTATCTGCAACCTGAACAAGTGCTACGCAATGGCGGAACTGACGGACAACGGGGAACACTGTTTCCTTGTCGCGGCGGAGAAGAAAGACCCGTGCTATCTGTGTTCGGAGGACGGGGAGGTTCTCGAAACCGTCTGGACGGAGCCGGGCGGCATTATGACCATGCAACAGGTTCCCGGCGTGGACGGGCAATTCCTGTCCACGCAGAGATTCTATTCCCCGAACGATTCCAAAAACGCGAGTATCGCTGTTGTCACGCATAAGGGCAAGAATGACTGGGACATCCGCACGTTGTGCGACGCGCCCTTTGTGCACCGCTTCGGCATTCTGGAGCGCAACGGGACGCGCTATCTGCTGGTATGCTGTCTGAAATCCGGCCACGAGTATAAAAATGACTGGCGTTTCCCGGGCGCGTGCTTCGCTACCGTCCTTCCGGCGGACTTGTCCCCGTTCAACGCCGAACATCAACTGACGCTGACGAAAATCAAGGGCGGCATGCTCCGCAACCATGGCTACCGCGCTATGAAGATTAACGGTCAGGATGTCGCCATTGTGGGCTGTGAGGAGGGCACGTTCCTGTTCACGCCGCCCGCCAAGCCGCAGGACGAGTGGGAAATCAAACAGCTTTGCGGCGTCCCGGCGAGCGATTCCATCTTGCTGGACTTCGACGGCGACGGCAAACTGGAACTCGGCACGATTAGCCCCTTCCACGGCGCGTCCCTGACGGTTTACCATCTCGACGCGTTCGGAAATTACGTGCCGCAATGGAAACTGCCGCTCCCCGAGGCCGACACGGAATTTTTACATTCTACGTGGTCGGGCACGCTGGCGGGCCGCGAGACATGGGTCGTGGGCTGGCGTAAGGGTACGCGTCAGACGATTGCAATCACGTATGAGAACGGCGCGTATCAGACGGAAGTTATCGACAGCGACACGGGCTGTGCGAATCTCATGCACTTTGTCAACCGGGACGGCAACGACGTACTGGTCGCCACCAACCGCGAGATTGACGAAGCCGCGATGTATATCGTCACGGCGTAAGCGTCGCGGAACGGAAAAGAATATCATGTCATGAACTTTGCGCATAACCCCCCGTAAATCCCTCCCTTTCAGGGGGGACTTACGGAACTTGAAAGCGCTTTCAAGACTGTTTCCCCCGCCCCTGAAAGGG
>JAFSOM010000121.1 GCA_017447005.1 Oscillibacter sp. | reverse complement strand
GGGGGGGGGGGGGGCCCCTCTTCTCTTATATTAACGGAAATACCCCAAAAAGGGAACGACAAAGCGGATTTCCCCCCGCACGTATGCAAGCGTAACGAAAGGAAGGTAACTCATGGCCGACAACATCCCGAATCTGACCCTGACGCCGAACGAACCCGGCGACGCTAATTCCGCGTCCGGCCCGGTATTCATGGAGTACGAGACGCCCCCGGAATTGTTTCAGCAGTACCAGACCCCGCAAGCGTCCGGCGCATACGCCGCGCCGCAAGCGCATCCCGTACAGCAACAGCCCTACGCGCAAGCGCAACAGCCTTACGCGCCGCCCGTACAGCAACAATCTTACGCGCCGCCCGTACAACAACAATCTTACGCGCCGCCCGTACAACAGGCGCAAGCCTATGCGCAACCTGTACAGCAGTATCAGCCGCCCGTACAGCAACAGGCGACGGCGTCGGCGATTCCGCAGTTGACGCTTGACCCGTTAGGCATGAACGCCGCCGCGCAAGCGGAACCCGTACCGGCCCCGGCTCCCGCGCCCGTCCCCGAACCTATGCCCGAAGAGGCCCGGCTTACTCCCGAAGAAAATCGTATGGTCGACGAGTTCTCTAAGAAAATCGACATCACGGATACGAATGTTGTCTTGCAGTACGGCGCGGCGGCCCAGAAGAGCGTCGCGGAGTTCTCCGAAAGCGCGCTGGCGTCCGTGCGCACGAAAGACCTTGGCGAAGTCGGAAACTCTCTGAGCGCGTTGGTGGCGTCGCTGGACAACATCAGCGAAACCGGGGAGAAGAAAGGCGGCTTGTTCGGATTCTTCAAGAAGTCCGAGGACAAGGTACAGGCCCTCAAAGCGCAGTATTCCAAAGTGGAAACCAACGTGGACAAAATCAGTAAGGAACTGCAACAGCACCAGATAACGTTGCTCAAAGACTCCGCCATGCTCGACCAGCTCTATGAGAAGAACTTACAGTACTACAAAGAACTGTCGATGTATATTCTGGCGGGCAAGAAGCGTCTCGCGGACATCCGCGCCAACGAGCTGACGGAGTTACAGCGTAAAGCGCAACAGACGGGAGCGCAGGAGGACGCGCAACGCTTTAACGATATGGTTCAGCTTTGCGACCGTTTCGAGAAGAAGTTGCACGACTTGGAACTGACGCGCATGATTTCCATTCAAATGGGTCCGCAAATCCGGCTCATTCAGAACAATGACGTGCTCATGGCGGAAAAGATTCAGTCGTCGCTCGTGAATACCATTCCTCTGTGGAAAAGTCAGATGGTGATAGCGTTGGGCGTGGAGCACGGGCGTCGGGCCGTCGCCGCGCAGAACGCCGTAACCGAAATGACGAACACGCTCTTACAGCAGAACGCCGACCTGTTGAAAATGGGTACCATTGAGACGGCGCGGGAGGCCGAGCGCGGCGTCGTGGATATTGAGACGCTACAGCATACCAACCAGCAGTTAATCTCGACGATTGACGAGGTCTTGAACATCCAGAAGGAAGGCGCGGACAAGCGACGGGCGGCGGAAGCGGAGTTGCACCGTATCGAGGGCGAACTGCGTCAGAAGCTCATGCAGTTGAACCAGTGACGGCGCAAGGATACGATTCCGAACCGCGACGGCGGAACGGTAGCGTGACGCCGTAACGAAAAAACCGCGCCGGGGTATCGTTTCCCCCGGCGCGGCTTGTATCGCTGACGCACATATAATTTTGGGGCTTGCATTTCCGAAAAAATTGTGCTATACTGTCGAACGCGGGAGGAGGTATACATATGACTGAAATTATTGCCGCAATTATCGGAGCGGTGGGAGGGATTATTGCCGCACTTGTTCCTGACATTTCTCCAAAAGCGAAACGGATTAGCGGCATATTCGTTGTTGCCGTATTGGGTTGTTTGTGCATTTTCCTTTTGGGGTGGGGAATTTATAGTTTTATTCAGAAACATCCGATTCTTTCCCCCGCTCCCGAGGTATCGTTGCGCGAAACGATTTCCGCCGGAACAAATTACACGGTGGGATTGCGTAAAAATGGCACTGTGGTTGCTGTGGGTAATAATAACAGTGGTCAATGCGACGTATCAAAGTGGCAGAATATTGTTTCAATTTCTGCCGGAGGAAGCCATACGGTGGGATTACACAAAGACGGCACAGTAGTTGCTGTGGGGAATAATTCTTACGGACAGTGCGATGTGAAGGACTGGAGCGGTATTGTGGCGGTTTCTGTCGGGGGAAGCCATACGGTGGGATTGCGCAAAGACGGTACAGTAGTTGCTGTGGGCAATAATGATGGTGGTCAGTGCAATGTAACGGGATGGGGAAACGTTGTATCGATTTCCGCTAAAGATGAATGCACAGTGGGACTGCTTTCTGACGGAAAAGCTGTTGTTGCGGGTAAAATCGGCTTAAGTACTAGTAGAACAATTCAAAATTTGTCTACTTGGCGAAACCTTGTAGCAGTCTCCGCTGGGGATTGGCATACGGTGGGACTCTGCTCTGACGGTACGGTTGTCGCTGTGGGTAGTAACACTCGCGGTCAGTGTAACGTATCAAGGTGGCGTAATATAGTAGCGGTTTCCGCTGGATTCCTTTACACGGTAGGATTGTGCGAAGACGGTACAGTGGTTGCCGTAGGTGATAATACCAGAAATCAGAACAACGTATCAGGGTGGCGTGACATTATAGCGGTCTCCGCTGGATATAATCACACGGTAGGGTTACGTTCTGACGGTGTGGCGACTGCCGTAGGCGATAATAAATATGGTCAATGTGATGTGTCCGACTGGACAGACATCCAATTACCGTGACATAAACAGCGGCCCCGTGAACGAATCCACGGGGCCGCTGTTTTCGCGTGTCGCCGGGCTTTACGCCCACAGCGTATTAATACTTATCGTTGGAGGAACGGGAGGCGAAGCTCTCGCCGGACGCGGGAGCCGCGACGCGAGCGCCGCCGCCCACTTCCTTGCGGAGCGTGAAGCGTCCGATAAGCTCTTTGAGGAGGTTGGCCTGTCCGGACAGTTCCTCGGACGCGGCGGCGGACTGTTCCGCCGTGGCGGAGTTCGTCTGCACGACGCTGGAAATCTGGTCGATACCCGTGCTGACCTGCGCAACGTCGTGCGACTGCGCGTCGGTGGCCTGCGAGATACGCGTCACGGCGTCCATAACCTTCTGGGCGCGGATGACGACTTCCTTGAGGGCCTCGTCGGTCTCGACGGACAGACGGCTTCCCTCGTTGACGGCCTTGACGGTCTCCTCAATCAAAGAGGCGGTGCTGGCGGAGGCTTCCTGAGACTTCGTGGCAAGGTTGCGGACTTCGTCGGCGACGACGGCGAATCCCTTACCGGCGCTTCCGGCGCGGGCGGCTTCCACGGCGGCGTTCAGGGCGAGAATGTTCGTCTGGAAAGCGATGTCCTCGATAGTCTTGATAACCTTGCTGATTTCCACGGACTTTTCCTCAATGGCTTTCATAGCTTTCATGAGGTCAGCCATATGCGCGGAGCAGACGGCAATCTGGTCGTGGGAGGCCTGGTTGTCGACTTTGGCGCTCTGGGCGTGTTCGGCGGTCTCCTCGACGGCGTGGGAAATTTCGCCAATCGTGGCGGCGAGTTCCTGTACGGAGGACGCCTGCTCGGTGGCGCCTTGGGCCATGGCCTGCGCGCTGGAAGAAATCTGTTCGCCGCCGCTGTTGACTTGGTCGGCGGACACGTCAATTTGCGCCATCGTTTCGGATACCGCCATAGTCAGTTTCGTCATAGCGGTCTGGAGACGGGCGAACGAGCCGAGATACATTTCCTCTTTACGGCTGCGCACGTTGAAGTTGCCTTCGCCCATAGCCGCCAGCTGCATTTCCACGTCGGTAATAATTTCCTTGATAGTGGCGGTGAGGTGGCGCATATTGTTCGCCAAATCGCCGAGCGCGTCCTTGGACTCGTATTTGATGACAGATTCAAAGTCGCCCTTGGAGACGGCGAGCGTGACTTCCTGCATTTCGTTGACGGGCGTCACAATGCCGTTGGCGATGGTGACAGCCAGCACAATGCCGACGGCGGCGCTAATGACTACCATCACAATGACGAGCACGTTGGCGGTAGTGGAGAGGGTCGCGCCGGTTTGCACGGTATCAATCGCGGCTTGGTCGGCGGTTTGACCGATAGCGTCCAACTGGTCCCGGATGGAATCCGCCATAGGCTCGTACTGTTCGCGCAGATAGAGATAGCCGTTTTCCACGTCATGATTATTGGCGTAGGTGAACAGGCGTTCCAGCATAGGATTGAGGGCGGAAATGGAATTGTCCAGCGTGGTAAGGACGCTCTTATCGCCCGTATAAGTGTTTTTTATCGTGAGGGCGGCGTCCTGAAGAGTCTGGTACTCTGAGCGCACGCTGTTCATATAGGTGTTACTGCGCGTGTCGTCCTCGTCCAAGGTGGCTTGAAGGATGTTGGCGCGGATGAGGGCGGCGGCGCGTTTGCCCTTCCACGACTGTTCAATCGTCTGCAAGGAAGTGTCGTAGAAGCCCTGCAAGCTCGCGCCCACGCGGGAGAGCATGACAATAGACACGACGCCGGTAACGGCCATCATGATGATGACAATCAGGAAGGCGGTAATCAGCCGGGTACGGATTTGCATATTTTTGAGCATTTCAACATTTCTCCTTCTCTGGAAATGGTCTTGAGAGCGCCCGGGGGAATCCGGACGCGCTGATGTATCCTCCGCCGACGAGCGGCAGGGGTCCGGTAGGGTTGCGCTGTTTCGACGGGGACATAGGAAACGGATTCGTCGCGTTTTCCATGGAACGTCCCGCGGGCCGGAGCAGTCGCCAGCGGAAAATATCTATCAGAAGCGCCACCTCCTGAAACGGTCAAAATTTGCATGACTATCTTTCCCTATTTTATTACAAATTTCCCGGTTCGTCAACCGTTTCCTGTGCGAAACGGGAAAAAATCAATTCCCAAAAAACGGGGAAACCGGGAAAAACAGGCGGGGCAGTCGCGGGAATGATACGCCCGGATAAGCGCGGGGCCGCCGGATTACATATGGTCAGGCGCCTCGTCTTCAAGCGGCTCTTCGCCCTCTAACGGCTCCTCCGGCGGTTCGGGCGGCTCCTCGGGTTCGGGCGGCTCCGGCGAGACCCACTCCAATTCGGTGACGGTATCGGTATCCTCGTCGAGACGGTAAATCTTGCGCGGGCCGCGCTGGGTCAGCAGGTACAGCCCCTCCACGACGTTCGTTCCGGTACGGTCGCCGATACTGTATACATGGAACTCCTTACAGGGCACGCCGTCCACGAGAATGAGGTGTTCGGACGCGAAAATCTCATAGCCGAGCATGGAATCGCCCGGAAGGCCTAACATCTCCGGCGAAAGACTGCGGAAATAGTCAATGGATTGGGAAGTCGTCATAGCGACGGAAATGTCAACCTTTTTCCCGGCTTCGCCCTCGGCGTCGCCGGATTCCGCGCCGCTCTCGTCCGCGCCGTCAGCGGGTTCGGCTACGGCGTCGCTCTCCCCGGCGTCGGCGGGTTCGGCTACGGTTTCGGCGTCGCCGGATTCCGCTTCGGCGTTGGTTTCGGCGTCGCCGGATTCCGCGTCGGCGCCGTCCGCCACGGCTTCGGCGTCGCCGCGCTTGGCGCGTTCGGTATTCTCCATCTGCGCCGATAACGCCGCCCCGGGGTCGTCGGCGTCGATAGCGTCCAGCGCGGACTTCGCCCGCATGCGCGGCAGGACGATAAAAATCACCGCGACCGCCGCGACTGCTACCAACGCCACCGCCGGAATGATAATCAGTAACAGCGGCGGGCCTTTCTTCTTGGCGCCCTCTTCGCCTTCGGCGCCCTCGGCCCCTTCGGGAGCGTCCTTACCCTTTTTCTTCTTTTCCTTTTTAGGTTTGGGCGGCTTTTCCTTTTTAGGCTTCTTTTCCTTAGGGGGCTTTTCCTTTTTGGGCTTTTTCTCCTTTTTCTTCTTGCCCTTCTTTTCTTCGGTGGCTTCGTCGCTCATTTCGCGCTATCCTCCATTCTCGCTAACGCGGCGTCGGTTTCGGTCATGCACCTCATGTACAGGGTGGTAATCTGGTCTTTGTCCAGACGGGTACGGATGTCGGGCAGTATCAGACGTTTGTTGCCCATCTCGTAAATAACGGCGTACTGTAGAATGCGCGTGTAGCCGTTTTCGCCGCGCCCTAAGAGCGCCTCCCGCATGGGCTGGGGCAGTTCCATGCCCTTCAAGAGATATTCCAGACTGTTTCCCGTGACCTTGTCCAGCAGGCTCAGGACGCCTAGGAGAAAGCATTTTCCGGGCTGGGTGGCCTCCATGGACGAACTCGCCGCCAACACTTCCATAAACAGTCCGCGCTGATACGCCCGCCGGATAAGGACATTCACGCCCGTGACGTTATTCTGTTTCATGAGCGTGAGGCAGACCCAGCGGCGGAACGTCGGCGGCCCCATGCGGTAAATGGAAATGCGCGTATCCGTGGCCAGCGGGCCGGAGGCGATGTTCAGCGACTTTTCCAGACGCCGGAACATGTACGACAGCATAGGGTCTTTGCGTACAAGCGTCGCGCACGTGTTAATGTCGGCGGTGGGTTTGAGCAGGGCCGTGAGGATTTTTCCATAGGACGTTTCCACGAGCGGCGGGAGTTGTTTAAACAGGCAGAACGGCTTCTCGAAGTAGTAGCCTTGGAACAGGGAATAGCCCATGGTACGGGCGGCGGCGAACTCCTGTTCGTTCTCGACTTTGTCGGCGAGGAAGAGCGTACCGGGCGCGCCGTGATTGCGCACGGCGTCGCGCTGGAATACCGCGTTGGTACGCATAAAGTCAAGCCGGATGATATGAAAGAGCGGCAGGAGATAGTGAAAGGAACTGCTTTCGGAATAGTTCTTCAACGAGAGCGTGTAGCCGGACTGACGCAGACGGCGGAGTTTGGTTTCCATATCGGCGTCGGGCTTCATGTCGTTGTGGACTTGCACCACGATGTTCTGCGGGTCGGACTGCAACGCGAACTCGCTGATAATCAGGTTGCGGGTGAAGTTGATATAAGCGGGGAGGCCGTCGGTGAGCTGACGGAAACCGAATAGCGAAACGGCGTCCATCAGGACGGCTTTGGTGGCGGCGTCGGGGTCTTTGATACGCGCCGCGTTGCCTGTGCCGTCCCGGTAGAGAAGCTCATAGGCCACGACTTCCCGACTTCGATTGAGTATCGGCTGACGGGCGATATAGGCGTACAATGGGCTTGGCTCCTCTCATGACGTATTTTTTTACCTGAGCGGTTGCGAATGCGACCCCCCCTAAATCCCCCCTTTCAGGGGGGACTTTCCCAAATTCGCAAGGCTTTCGGAGTTCTCGTTCCCCCGTCCCTGAAAGGGAAGGGGGACAGGGGGAAGGGGTTTTCCTTCAAACGCTCAGTCAGACGTATTTTCAGACGATTTCCACTTTGTCGCCGTCCTTGATGACCTCCTGAAACTGTCCCGGCTCGCCGTTGACGCGTAACTCAACGGGCTTGTCAAGGTTCTGGAAGTCGAGGTCGGAGAACTTGAGCAAATCCATGAGGAAATAGGGGTCGCCGTTGGGCTTGCCGAATAACATCATCTTTTCGCCGTTGAGCGTGATTCGGATTTGTCCGGCCTCTCCGGCGGCGGGACCGTCGGACGCGGCGGCGGTTGCGGACGGCTTGGCGGGCGTCGCGGCGGTTGACGGCGTCGCGGATGTCGCCACGGGCGCCGGGGCCTCGTCAGCGGGCACGGAAAACGTCTCTTTACGGTCAACCCAGATGTCGTCGCCCGTCTGGATTTGCGTATCTTTGCGGGCTTTCGCGCCGTTAATCGTAATCGTTCCGGTGAAGTCGTCGCCCACGACATCCGCCACAGTACGCTGCGCGTCGTCGCCGGCCTTGGCGGGCACAAACTGCAAGTGGTCTCCGGCGTGTACGGTATCGGTCAGCGCGGCGAGTTCGCCGTTGAGCAGTATCACGGGCGGCACGGGCAACGCGCCCCGGAAAAATTTCCGTTCGCCGTTGAGCGTGAATGTCAGATTCCCGCCTGTACGCCCCATCATGTCGTTGTAGTTGTAGCCGTTCATCATGAGCAAATCGCGGATAATCAGGCTGCCGCTACGGAATAACTTTGCGGGTTCGCCGTTCAGCAGGATAACGTAACTGTCATTGATAAGCCCCAACCCGGCGGAAATGGCGATTCCCAGCGGGGTGGCGTATTCGGGGTCGTTGAGGTTGTAATCCTCCGAGAACGAATTGCGCTGGAAGTGATTCCCGGCGGTCGTGACGCGGTTCGGGTCCATTTTGAGTTCCTCCGCGACTTTCTCCCGCAGTCCGGTGAGCTTGCACCCGCCGCCCGCGAGGAATACCGCCGACGGCAGACGCCCGTTCAAATCCATGACGCGTTTCGCAATCTCCTGCGCCAAGTTCGAGACGGACGGCGCGACGATTTCCTGTAATTCCTGCGGCGACATGTCGTGAGGAAGTCCGAGGATGTCCGTATAGGTGATGGTCTTGTCCTGATTGAGCGACATTTTCAACTGTTCGCCCGTCTCAAAGTCGACCAACAGGGTACGCATAAGCAATTCGGTGATTTCGTCCCCGGCGATAGTCGCCATGGTATAGCCGACGACGCTACCGTCGCGGCAGATGGCGATATCGGACGTGCCCGCGCCGATGTCGACAAGCACCAGATTCAACAGACGGATGTCGGCGGGAATCGCGGCGTTGAGCGCGGCGATAGGCTCCAACGTCAGGCTCGCCACTTCCAGACCCAGTTTCCCCACGACGGCGTAGAGGCTGTCCACGACGCCACGCGGCAGGAACGTCGCCACGACTTCCGCTTCCAGCGTTTTTCCGCTGTGGTCGCGGATACTCGACATGGGATAGCCGTCAATGCGATAGCCCGTGACGGTGTAGCCTACCATATAGTATTGGTCGTTCTGGTCGTCGGACTGCTCAACGATAACCTGTTCGGACTCCGACACGGCGCCCGCCTCCAAGTGGCTGATGTCGTCCTCGGTGATGGGCTGTACGGCGGGGAGTTCCAGCGTAAAGGCGGCGGCTTCCGACTTCAAAGCGCGTCCGGCGGCGGCGACGCATACCCGCGCAAGGCGGATTTTCGTCCGCTTCTCCAAGCGCGCTATGACCGTTTTCGCCACGTTCGCCACCTGTCCGATATTCTCTATCTGTCCGTCGAGCATGGAACGCTGTCCGTGGTTCTCCTTCTCAATGGCCAAGACGTGCAGTTTTCCCTCCACGGCCTCGCCAACGACGCCGATAATGCTCCGCGTGCCGATGTCCAGCGCGAATACGACGTTGCTGTCCTGTTCTCTCATAGCCTCACCCATAGAAACTCCTCCAGACGGGCCGCGCCGCCCGTGTGATGATGATTCCGTCTTTGCGCGGGGCTTTCCGCTTCCACGCGCTACGGTTCTGGTACGCGGTAATGTCCGCGCCTTCGGCGGTTCCGACGACGCCGGGGTTACGCTTTCCGGCGTCGGCTTTCCGGCTTGATTCGTTTTTTCCGGCGTGACCGGGTTTCCGGTCTTTTGGGATTCAGATATAGCCATAACGCCCCTTCTTCACGTCGCCCACGATTTCCCCGTCCGCGAGCGTCACCACGCGGCGGCGCATGATGTTCACCACGTAACTGGAATTTGTGGACATGATAATTGTCGTGCCCTTGCGGTTGAGTTCGTTCAACAGGTGAAGCATGTCCCATATGGTATCTTCGTCCATACGCTCCGTGAAGTCGTCGAGCATGAGCACGGCGGGAGACTTGTAAATCGCCTTGGCGATAAGTACCCGGCGGCATTCCGACGAGGACAGGTCGCGGGGGAACGTATCGCCGCAATCGGGGACGCCCACGACGCCCAAGGCCTTATCCACAAGCGGCTTATCCACCACCCGTTGGCGGAAAAAGAAGAACTTCCGCGCCTCCTCCGACAGATTCCCGTAGACGGTCTCCGAGCGGTCGAGTTCGGCGCCCTGCGGGATACAGCTAATCACCGAAAAGGCCTTGTCGCGCTCTTTCGGCTTCATTTCGCTGATGTCCGTATCGTCGAGAAACACCTTTCCGAGATTCGCCTTGAGCTGTCCGCACATGATATTGATGAGCGTACTTTTCCCCGCGCCCCGGCTCCCGACGATGAACAGAAATTCCCCCTGCTCTACCGTCAGGTCAATGCCCTGCACGGCCCAGTGTTCGAACTCGCCCAAGTGATAGAGTTTCGACACGTTCTCTAATCGTATTGTGGGCATCCGCTCCGCCTCCCGCCTTTTCGATTTTTTTGAAATTTTCCGGCAATTCGCGTCCGTTCATTCCTTCCTGCGCGGTTGAGAATGCGTAACCCCCCTAAATCCCCCCTTTCAGGGGGGACTTACCGGAACTTGAAAGCGTTTTCAAGACTGGTTCCCCCGTCCCTGAAAGGGAAGGGGGACCGGGGGAAGGGTTTTTCCCTCCATCCGCTCAGGTTGAAATTTTCCAGCCGTGCGCGCCGGTTCAACGCTTTACAAACGCGTCTATGTCTGCTATACTGCCCGTGAGGGCGCGCAAACCGCCCGCCGCGCCTCCGTCACGGAGCGCCGGAATCCCCGCCGAGGTGAACTTCCAATGAACGAGCGAAACCAGCGTAACCCGGTCAAAACGGCGATACTGCTTTTCTGTCTGGCGATATTCTGCGTGGCCGGCGTGGAACTGGCCTATTGCCGCCTCATGGACCCCAAGCTCTACGAGACGATTGTCACTCCGATACGTATCTTATACCATGATACCCGGGCGCAAGTCAAGGGGTACGCGGAATCATTTGACGATTGGATGACGGAACAGGAGTCGGCGCGGGCGGAAATCGCCGAGGCGCAACGCGCCGCCGCCCAAGCGCGACAGTTACGCGCCGACGCCCGTCGACAGGCGCGACAGGAGGCCGCGTTACAGCGCGCCGCCGAGCGTCAGAAGAAGGCCGAGGACGAACGCGCCCGGGAACTGTTGCGCCTTGCCCGCGAATACGCCCAGCTTGCCGGGGAGCCGAGTATCCGCGACGATTTGGAGATGGCCGACCCCGCCGTCACGGAACTGCTCACGCGGGACGGTCAGGAGTATCTCACGGGCGGGAATCTGACGTTGCCGTACTTCAATCAGGGGGACGAGCAATGGGCGGAGAAGCCGTTCGGCGTCGACCCTATCGGGCGGTACGGGTGCGGCCCCACGGCGATGGCGATGTTGGTTTCCGGCATGACAGGCAACCTCATCACGCCGGAGGCGATGGCGGCTTGGACGGCGTCCGCCGGGTACGCGGCCCCGCATAGCGGCTCGTATCTGACGATTGTGGCGGGGACTGCGGCGCGGTACGGCCTGAACTGCGCGTCAATCCCTGTCGCCGGGGCCACGGCGGACACGCTCTATGACGCGTTATCCACGGGCGGCGTACTCGTCGCGCTCATGGGGCCGGGGCACTTCACGTCCGGCGGTCACTTCATCCTGCTGCACGGGACGACGCTTTCGGGGGAAATTCTCGTCGCCGACCCCAACAGCCGCGAAAACTCCCTTGCGGTATGGGAACCGGAAGTCATTCTCTCGGAGTTCTCCGGAAGTCGGCACGAGGGCGCCCCCCTCTGGCTGATTACCCCCGGCGAAAACTCCTGACCCAAGGGAAAAGGCGTTATGAAACTTGCCCCTCATCCGTCACGGCTTACGCCGTGACACCTTCCCCCCAGAGGGGGGAAGGCTTTGTCGCAACCCCGCAAGGTTTGAAAAGATTGCGCTGTCAAGTTTGGCCTTCCCCCCTTGGGGGGAAGGTGGCGCGCAGCGCCGGATGAGGGCAAGTTCTATCCGGCTTGACGATTGTGCCCTGAAAGGGGGTATCCGTAGAGCGAACGACACAGCGGATAGGGCGGGATTCCAGATAAAACCCGCTCCATCTGTTACCGGTGGAGCGGGGATTCCGCGTTATAGGTCAGGGCGTCCGGCGCGGGAATCGCGGCCCGGTTCGCGGCGCGGGAATCGTCCGGCGGTCAGGATTTGGACGCGTCGGGCCGGAACATCCGGTAGAAGGAACGCTCGCCGCCCATACGGATACTCAGGCGCTTGTCCATTTCCAGCGTGGATTCCAGCAGACGCCGATACTGTCCCACCTGCTCATACAGGGCGATTTCGTCGGGGACGGCGGGCGGCTCGCCCTTGAGCAGTTCCGTCGCCCGAATCGCGTCCTCCCGCGGCAAACGCGCCACGTACTCCCGCACGGCGGTTTCAATTTCCACGGTTCGCTTGATGGGGTCTTCCCGCATGGACAACAGCATGGTGACGGAAATTTGGTCTCGGCGCTCGGCGGCAATCAAAATCTGGCGCGTCAAATCCGCCACTTCCATGAGCCGGATGGTCTGCGACTTCTTCCGCCGCCACAGTTCCTCAAGAGTAAGACGGTCCATAGGGCGTCCGGCCTCCCTCCAATCCGGGAATGCCTAATCCGGCGCCGGACGCGTTGCGCGGCCCGGAAAGACTGCTGGCGGCGGCGTTGGCGCCGTTCTGTTCGGACACCGTGCGCTCGGCGGTACGGAACGCGTCGCGCAAGTCGACAATCAGGGGGCGCAGACGGTTCAACTCCTCCTGATTCCGCCCAATTTTAATGCGGTTCAGGTCATAGCTGAAAAACTCGTACAAGCGGTGCAGTTCCCGGCTGATTTCATATTTCCGGTCGAGCGTGTCGTCCAGATAGCGCACAATGGCGATGCAACGGTCTATGGAAGCGTCGAACAGCTCATAATTCTGTTGCTGGAGGGCCAAATCGCCCCGGAGCAGACGCTTGACGAGTTCATCGAGAACCAGAAGCAGCAGTTCGCCCGGCGTCATGGTATTCAGGGATTGTTCCTTGTATTGCTGATAGCCTCTTGTATTCATAATTTCAACCGTCCGTCTTTGTCACTTCCGCGCTCTTATCCGCCCATCAGTCCGGCCATGGCGGAGCTTTGACTGTTCATCTGGCTCATGAGCTTTTCCAGCGCGGTGAACTGGCGCGTGTAGTAGTCGATTTTCGTGCTCATCTTGGTCTGCCATTCCTCGATTTGTTTCTGGACGTTCTCAATCTGTTTCTGCACGGTGTTGTTCAGGAGAGACAGAGAGGAATGGGTGGAGCCGGCCTTGCTGACCAGAAGGCCGGGGGACGCCGTGGAAGTGGAGGCGTACTGCTCCATCGTGTTCTTGATGTTGGTCATCAGGCCGTCGGAGGAACTGCCGGTCTCTTTGGACTTGGTGAACGCCTCGCGCACGCTGTCGGGATTGTTTTCCAGCGCGGAGCGGAGCTTATCCTCCTCAATTTTGATTTGCGTGACGCCGCCGGAATAGGAGGTGGTAATGCCGATATTTTTCAAAGCGGCGGAGTCGGCGCCGGTGGGGCTGATGTTCTGCACCAGCCGGTCATAGAGCGCCCGGAGGTCGCTGTCGCCGAATAACAGTCCCTGCTTGGCCTTTTCCTCATAGGCGGCGATGGCCTTTTCGCTCATGGTGGCCTTGTCCTCGTCGGTCAGGGGGTCGTATCCGGTGTGATTCGTGGAACTCTTTTCAGCCGGACGGGTCGAGAAGGCGGTATAGACATCCCGCATAATGGCGTTGTAGTCGTCTACGAAAGACTTGATGGTGTTCATGACGTTGTCCGTATCGGTCTTGACGCTGAAGGAAACCGCCGAGCTTGCCGCGTCCGCGGTCAGGGCGCCGCTGTCGTTGACGTTGAAACTTTCCTTCAAGGTCAGGGACATTCCGTCCATGTCGATGGTGTTGGAGGAGCGGGTCAGGGTCACGTTTTCGCCGTTGACTCTGGCTTGGAGGATAGCGTCGGAACCGCGCTGTGTGAAGGCGCCCCGTTCCGCGCCGTTCTTATCGGTGGAAAAGAGCTGTTTGGCGAGGTCATTGTCAAAGGAAACTTCGCTGGAAGCGCCGGTTTCCTTGGCCTCAAAGACAAACTTTCCGGTCAGCGCGGAGTAACTGGCGTTCACGCCCATGTCGCTGTTGTTAATGCCGTTCAGGACGGATTGGAGGGAGGATTCCTTGGAAACGTAAATGCTTTCGCCGTTGATTTTCAGCTCATAGAGCTGGTTTCCGTTCTCGTCCACGCGGAAATAGTCGTTGCCCTCTTTTACGTAGCGGTTGCCGTTGGTCTTATCGCGGTAAAATTCGGCGGTGGAGCTTTCCTGCGTAAGTTTGTCGTTGATGACGGACTGGTCGGTGAGCTGGACGCGGTTGCTGGCGCCGAAGTTGAACTTGTCGCCGAGCAGTTTTTCGATGGAATTGTTGGCGTTGAGGTAATTGGTCATGCCGTCCTTGAAGCCGAGAATTTCCCCGACGCGCTCATCTTTGGCCTGAATGCCAAGGGAAGAGGTTGTGTTGACCGCGGAGAATTGCAGTTTGCCGTCGGCGTCCATGCTGACATCGACTTTCCCGACGCCGAAACTCTTGTCAAGGCCGTTTTGCAACGACGCAACCAGTTTATCCGCGTCCACGTCGCCGTTGGCGGCGCCCACGTCGCCAAGCTCAAAGGTTTTCGTCACGCCGTCGAGCGTCACGGTGAGGGCCTTACCTTGCAGATAGGCCGCCTTTGTCTGGTTGATGTCCTGCGAGGAGGTGACATTGCTGAGGGCGTATTTCCGACCGCCGTTAGAGAGCGTCTCCGGCGCGCCGCTGACGAGCCTGTCGCGCAAAGCGCCGCTGACGGAACTGACGTAGGGTGACGCGCCCCGGTTGGCCTTGTCCGTAAAGACGAGTTTGCCGCCCTCAACGGTCACGTCGATGACTTCGCTGGCCTTTTTCATGCTGGAGCCGACGGTGACGTTGACCTCGCTCAACTTGTCAATAATGGCTTGTTTGAGGTCTTTTCCGCCGGAGCCAATGCCGGTATCGGAGGCGTCGAACTCAATATCAATTTCCTTGCCGTCATAGTTGAGGGTCAGGGAGCCTGTGAGGGCGTTGACGGTTTCGTTTCCGCTGGCCAGAACCGCGCTTTCGGCGTTCGTGCCGGGCATGTACAGGCCCAAATCCCTCACGTCGGAGCGGTAACGGGCGGCGGCGGCGGTTTTCGCGCCGAGAATCTGAATGTCGCTGGTGGGCCTGCCGACGGCGGAAACCTTGTCAGCGTTCGTTCCGGTCGGCGTGGTATTGATGGCCCCGGTGAAGAAGGCGTTGCTGTACAGGTTTGTCTTGGACGCGTAAGAGGTGTATTTCTCCGTCAGGTCATACATCTTATCCGTAATGCCCCGGTAAGCGTCCTGTTTCCACTGGTATTTCGTCTGCTGTTGCTGTAACTGGGTGATTTTGGTCTTGAATCCGGAAACGCTGTTCTCAATCATCGCCTCGGTATCCATGCCGCTGGCAAGACCGGAGAGCACGTTCCGGGTTCCGTAGAGACTGCTGGCGGCGCTGCTGCCGCTGGTAGTCAGGCTGTTTACATTCGCCATAGCGCTCAACTCCCTTACAATTAGGGTTACGAAAAATCCTGCCTGCGCGGTTGACGCGTCTTTGTCGCCCCCCGGAACGGGGGGAGATGTCACGAAGTGACAGAGGGGGGAAACGACCCCTACTCCGGAACGGGGAAGATGTCGCGGAGCGACAGAGGGGGGAAACGCCCCCTTCCCGGAACGGGGAGAGAACCTCACGCGGTGACAGAGGGGAAACGGCCTCCGCCCCGCCCCAAAGGGGAAGGGATTGGAGGGAGGAAACCGCTCAGGTAGAAAAAATTTGCGCCGCCCTATTAATTTTCTTATCTTTTATATCGACATAATAAATAGAAAGATTAATAGGCGCTGAGAAATTTTTATCAGACGGGAGGACTTGCCTTGAAAAAAATCATTACCATCACGAACCAGAAGGGCGGAGTGGGGAAAACGACCGCGGCCATGTCCATTCTGGGCGTCCTGAAAAAGATGAAATACCGCACGCTTGGCGTGGACATGGACCCGCAGGGTAGCCTCGGCTTCAGCGCCGGAGTGGACATTGAGCACTGCGATACCATTTACGACGTGTTCACGGGCGAGAAATCCATAGACGACGTTATCGTCTCCACGGAAGAGTTGGGGGACATTGTGCCCTCAAACATCGACCTGTCCACGGTGGAATTGGAGTTCCGCTCGGAAGGGCGCGAATGCCTCCTGCGCAATGAGCTGAGAAAAATCGCCGGGAACTATGACTATATCATCATCGACACGCCCCCGGCCCTCAACGTGCTCACGGTCAACGCCTACGCCGCCTCGGGCGGGCTGATTATCCCCATGGCCCCGGAGATTCTCAGCGTTCTGGCGGTCTCGCAAATCCGCGATACCATTGTCAGCGTCCGGGAGAACTTCAACCCGAATCTGGAAGTCATGGGGATTCTGCTCAACCGCTTCAGCCTCCGCTTACGCCTCAACCGCGAAGTCGACGACATGGCCCAGAAGCTGGCGAAAAATCTGGGCACCAAGGTGTTCCGCACGAAAATACACAGCAGCGTCTCCGTGGCGGCGGCCCCGGCCTACGCCGAAAGCATTATCACCTACGACCCCGGCTCCAAACCCGCTAAGGACTTCAAAGCGCTGGTCAAGGAAATGATGCACGGATAAGCCAAACCGCACGCGTTACGCACGGACAAGCGCCGCCGCAAGCGTTACGCACGGACAGGCGGAATCCGACGCGCCCGCCGACGAAAAATCCTGCGTTCGGCGGCGGGAAAATCGCGGATAGGCTTTGCAAATGGGAGAGATTCTGATATAATAGAGGGCGACCGCTCCGACTGGCGTCGGTTGGCGCCTTTCATGAGGGAACTACAAAGTGAAATGGGGGAAAGAGAATGCCAAAAAATACCTCAAAGACGGGGAAAAGCAGTAAGACGGCGCGGGTGCTCAGTCTGCTGACGGACCCGGCGGCTTCCCTGCTGGGCGGCTCCCGTACTCATAAAGACGACGACGAGACGGAATTGACGGAAGGCGCGCCGCAGTCAGCCGCGCCCGGATTGGACGACGCCGCTACCGAAAGCCGGATTCATGATTCGCTTGCCTCGCAAGAGGATGAGTTAATGGGAATGTTCGGAAAGCCTCAACCGTCCCGGCCCGCGCCCCGGAATGAAGAGCCGCCGCGTTTCGTCACGAAAGATTCCGCGCCCCCGCCGCAGGAAGAGGCGCAGACGCCGGAACCTGACCCGCGTACCATGGAATTGCTGTCGATGTTAAGCAATCCCTCCACGCTGGGCAACAGCGCCATGCCGATACATGACAGCCCCCGGCCCGCCGCGCTGGATATGGATTTCGCGGAAGAGCTGACGGCGGGTTTGGAATCGCCGCCGCCGCGGGAAGAGGAACCGGAACCCACGCAACCGGCGCCTTCGCAACCCATGCGGGAGGCCGCGCCGCAAGCGCAAGCCGTACAACAGCCCTACGCGCAACCGCAGGCGCAAGCCGTACAACAGCCCTACGCGCAACCGCAGACGCAAGCCGTACAACAGGCCGCGCCGCAACCGCAAGCGCAAGCCGCGCAACAGTCCTACGCGCAACCGCAGGCGCAAGCCGTACAACAGCCCTACGCGCAACCGCAGACGCAAGCCGCGCAACAGCCCTACGCGCAACCGCAAGCGCAAGCCGCGCCGCGGACGGCTTCCTCTCCGGCGGCCCACGCGGTACAAAAGAAACAGGAGGAATTTGTCTGTTTCAACCTCACGCAGGCGCTTGTAGAGGATAAGGCCGACAAGCTGATGAAACAATTCGGCATGTGCACCTGTAACCGTTGCAGGGTGGACGTAACCGCGCTGGCGCTGTCGAATCTGCCCGCGAAATACGTCGCCATGCAGAACCGGGACATTCTGCCGTTGCTGTCCATGTACGAGGAGAAGTACAGCGCCGCCGTGACCGTACAGGTCATGAGCGCGTGCCGAATGGTGATGAACCGTCCCCATCACGGACGATAAGCCTAATGTCATGAACTGAAAGGGCGTTCCGAACCCCTCCCCCTGTCCCCCTCCACTTTCAGGGGCGGGGGAACGGATTTTTGAAAGCGCTTTCAAATCCCGGAAGTTCCCCCTGAAAGGGGGGATTTAGGG
>JAFSOM010000120.1 GCA_017447005.1 Oscillibacter sp. | reverse complement strand
CTTGCGCCTTTGCCCAATGGGCGTCAATGTTCGCGTCCTCAATGCCGCGGAACTGTCCGTAAAAGGTCTCTTTGAGCGTCCCGCGCCACATCGCCCAGCCGAGACGCCCCGCCGGACGCGTCCCCGCGCCTTCGGCGTACTTCTGGAACAGCTTCCGGCAGATTTCGCTTTTGCCAATGCCGCCCGCGCCGTACAGAATCACCGGCTCCGTACCGTCGCGGAGTAGCTTTTCAATGTCCCGCATGATTTCTTCGCGTCCGACGAACTCCTCCGACGGCGTGACCGGGCGATTGCGCGTCACGACGGCGTCCGATACCGTAACGCGGCGGCAACGTTGGAATAGCGGTTCCGCGTCCAGTCTCGCGGCGAACGCCTCCGGGGTTTCGTCCGACGCCGGGCGCATTTGTTGCGGATTTCCAATCAAAAATTCCATTTCGCTTGGAAACGCGGCGCTATCCAGCAATACCGGAATCATAGGCTTGCGCGTCTTTTGCGCGTAGGTGAACTCAAGCCTGCAAAATGGACGTTCGGAATCAGGGGCGAATGAAGCAATGTAAGAAGCGGAACTGAACAACAGAAACACTTTGCAACCCGCGATTTTATTCGCAAGCGTCGCTGTCCACTCTTCGCCCGCGTTGATTCCGGCGTCGTACCAAACGCGATAGCCGCGCTTGTCCATCTCTGCGACGATTGGCAGAACGCGTTCGCTGTCGGCATGACTGTAGCTGATGAAGATATAAGGCTTCGTGCCCTCATACCGTATCGCTTCCGCGTTCATACGCGCTTTCGCCTCCCCGACGACAGTTTCTTTTCTTCTCATTATGCCAAAATTCGCCGGGAATGTCAAGGGAAATCCAAATGTCGTATGCGTAATATGTCAACGATTGCAAAGGGCCTTGACGCGTAAAAAGACAGGCCCGCCGCTGTCGGAAAAGCGGGAGCCTGTCGAGGCGCGTTATTCCACGGTTACGGATTTAGCGAGGTTACGCGGCTTGTCGATGTCGCACCCGCGTTGAAGCGCCACGTAATACGCGAACAACTGTAAGGGCACGACGCCCAAGGACGGTTGCAGAATGGGATGAATGTCCGGTACTACTAACGTGCAGTCCGCGGTTTTTTCCATACGTTCGCGGAACTGTTCCGTCGTCAGGGCGAGCACCTCCGCGCCACGCGCTTTCACCTCCACGACATTGCTCATGGCCTTGTCGAACAACGGCGCGTAGGTACCCAGCGCGACGACCAGCGTGCCCGGCTCAATCAGGGAAATCGTACCGTGCTTCAATTCGCCCGACGCGTAGGCCTCCGAGTGAATATAGCTGATTTCCTTGAGTTTCAGCGAGCCTTCCAGTCCCATAGCGTAGTCAAGATTCCGCCCGATAAAGAAAATGGAATCGTGGTTGAAGTAGCGGGAGGCCAGATACTGCACTTTCTGCACGTCTTCCAGACAGACGCGCATTTTCGCCGGGAGCGTTTGGATTTCGTCGAGAATGAGCTTGTATTCCTCCGCGCTGACCGTGCCGAGCAAATCGCCGAAGTACAGGCCGATTAAATCCAGCAACGCCAGTTGGGTGGAATAGGCTTTTGTCGTGGCGACGGCGATTTCCGGCCCCGCCCACGTATAGAGCACGTGGTCAGCCTCCCGCGCAATGGAGGAGCCGACGACGTTGACGACCGCCAGCGTTTTTCCGCCGAGACGTTTGGCCTCGCGTAACGCCGCCATCGTGTCGAGCGTCTCCCCGGATTGACTGATAATCACGACGAGCGAATTTTCGTCTACGAGCGGGTCGCGGTAACGGAACTCCGAACCCAGCGACACTTCCACCTGACGCCGTAAGAGCCGTTCCCAAGTGTATTTGCACACCATGCCGACGTGATACGCCGAGCCGCAGGCGACAATAAAGATACGCGAAATATTCCGCACTTCCTCCGGCGTCATGGAAAAGTTTTCGAGTACGACGCGCCCATCTTTGATACGCGGGGAAATTGTGTTTTGTATCGCGTCGGGCTGTTCCATGATTTCCTTAAACATGAAGTGGGGATAGCCGCCCTTTTCCGCCGCCGACACGTCCCAGCTAATCCGGCTGCGCGGCTTGTCAATCGGCGTCAAGTCCGTGTCGAATACGTCGATACTCTCCGCGGTCACGACCGCGATTTCCCCGTCGGACATGTACATGACATCCCGGGTGTACTTGATAATCGCCGTCGCGTCGGACGCGATAAAGTTTCCGTTTTTGCCGTAGCCGAGAATCAGCGGGGCGTCCTTACGGGCCGCGATTAACGCGTTGGGGTAGTCGGAACAGATAATCCCGAACGCATAAGAACCCTCAATCCGGTGAATGAGCCGCGCCACGGCTTCCAGCATGTTTTCGCATTCCTGATAGTAGTATTCCAGCAGTTGCACGGCTACTTCCGTATCG